>JAVXFZ010000074.1:0-12073 GCA_036657595.1 Odoribacter sp.
ATGTAGTGATTCCAAACAAAGAAGCAATCGAAGCACTATTTAACCACCCTAAAAATGCTGTAATATAATAGAAACTCCACCCCCAATTCCGGACTACCGACAGAATGATTTATTAATAAAATATTCATTGTTTCAAAGGTCAGACAACCCATAGAATCTTTTTTCAACTGGCTGAATGAGAAAACAAATATTCAAAGAGCTATGAAAGTCAGATCTACATCTGAACTTTTAATACATATCATAGGAAAAATAGCCATAGCATTCATTTATCTGATTTTTTAAAACAAGGGATCAATATTATCCAGTCTGCTTACACTCAGAGGAAATGATAATATAAAACAAAAATATATCCATAAATGAAATACCCCAAAATATACCATATTGTAAGAAAGAGTAAAATATAACTACAACTATATACAGAAATGTATTATATTTTTTTAAATTCAAAAACAAAATTGAAAAATAAAGTATTGCTATCGGTACTCCATTTGCTGCTAATGTCATTAAAAAAGAGTTATGAGCATGAAACACATGTCCGCCCAAAGAAATACAATACTTCGAGGACCCATTACCACCCAAAAAATGCTCTGAAATATATGAAATATAAGTTGAATAAATATCTTGTCGGGCTCCCATTAATATAGATGAATCACCACTCCCATCGCCTCTGGTAAATTGGATAACAACATCTTCCCAATAATGAACAACTAATCCTCCCAAAATGATCATCGTCGTTGCTATTCCTATAATATATTTCCAATTCTTCAATCTTATTTTTATCTCTTCAAAATAAAATAAAAATAAAAATAAAATAAAACTTAAAATCGCAGTTCTATTAAATGTTATATAAAATCCAATTAAGCATAATAAAAAAAAGAAGAGAAAAAAAGGATAGGTTAAATGACTTCGAATTTTGTGTGCAATCATTATTCCTAACAGAATTTTAACAGCAAGTGCACTTGAGTTCGATGATAATCCAAATACTCGTTTGTCATATAATAAGGTAGCGTCTACATTTAGATCAGACAATGTTTGACCTACATCAAAAAAAGAAATAACTCCTACGCTATACTCCAAAAATCCAATTACAATTTCAATTGAAATAAATATAAGAAGATATTTTAAAATCTTTTCATTTAAATTACTCGCTATAATATATGTTGGTATGAACAATAAGGCGTATGGAAAAGTAGAAAGAACAGATATTGAATATTCTGAATTAATATTATTAATTGAAAATACAAAATTAAATAAACTCAAACCTATGATTAATAATAATATTATTAAAAGTTTACTTTTAACAATACTTCTATTTTTAAAGAACATATATATAGCAGCAATGATAAAAAACTGCATATAGCCAAATATAGTTGTAGGTAAAAAAATAAAAAATGCTTCAATCATTTTTTATAGAATTAAAAATCAAAAGATTTATATTTTTCCACCAATGCAATGGATATAAGTTATTTGCTAAAAACATTATTAAAATATATGAACAAAATGTTATACATACAGAAGAATAAGCAGCACCTAATAAACCATAATAAGTAATCATCCAATACGCCAATCCTATATTCAAAATACCCATTGAAAAAGTAACCGCTGTAATTAGATACGTCTTTTTTGAAAAGAATAAACTATTCACATGTACTTTGTATCCACCATTCAAAGCAGAAGCTAATACTAATGGTATAATAAAGTCTTTTGTTGATTCATACTCCATCCCAAAAAATAATGACACACCCCAAAAACCAATAAGACTAATAATAATAGCAGATAATCCTATCACCAAATAAAACAGACACGAAATCTTAACAATTTCATATCTATCTTCGCTTGTAAATTCACGAAGTCTCTGATATAAATATGGTCCAAAAGCTAAATTAAAAGAATCTATTATTAAATTAAGTATAAGAGAAAAAGTCGCACCTATACCATAAGAACCTGTCGCAGCAACACCAATTATCGTTGTAATGAAAAAACGATTTAGAGAATTGGATAACCAACATCCAACAGTATGCAATGACAAAGGAAAACTTATTTTAAACGCATCAACGACATACTCTCGTACAAATGTAAAACAAAAATAATTCAGTTTATTTAATTTCCATATACATACGATAGATATAATCGTATCTCCAACTAAAACACCTATAATTATACCTTCCCAACTTAATGATGTTGTATATATTAATACAAGCCCAATTATGTTATTCAAAAAAGAAGAACAGACGGAAAGTATACCATATTTATTTGGAATATTTAAATTTCTATATAAACTAAGTAATACATTAATAATCACTCGTGGCAGAATAGGTAAAATAGCTATAACTAACCAAAATGAAGAAAAATCAATCCATTTAGCCAATAGATCTTTAACAAAATACAATGCAAAAACTAATAGAATGAAATATAGAGTAATAGAAGATAAAACCGTTGTTAAATATTTTGCAAATTCAATCTTATCTAACTTAAAGTAATTAATTGAAATAGAGGTTTCTGCACTCATTGTAAAAATAGGAATGGCTAAAAAATATATAGCTTGGTACAACATATAATATCCAACCTCTTCCTGTGTGAAAATGCGGGCAAATAATGGATATAACAAAAATGGAATACATTTTTGAATTGCTGAAAAGAAAGAATAAAGTGCAATATTATGTATGATTTTTTGTTTTAATATTTTTTTTAGCAAACTAAATATCATACAAAATTATTTATTGTTCTTTGCATTTAAATAGCTGGATAAAACCTCTACCGACTTATTCAATAAAATATAATCGACAGAAGCCAACCTTTCAATCTGAGTTTTATAATTAACATCATCCAACACAATCTTTCTTCCACAGAGATAACTTTGCAGCATCACGGTTGAATAAACTCCAATAACAGCCTCTGTATTCGCCACCGATTCCTCAATACAAACATCCAAAGATTCAATCCATTCATTTCTAAAATATTTTTTTATACTTTCTAAATTACAGTAGCGAGGATGTGGTCTAACTTTTACTTTATATCCTTGCCCACAAAGAATTTCAAGAGCATTTGAAATTTGTTGTAACTCTATATCAGAATGTGTAGTTAAATAATATTTAAAATCACAAACTATCTCCTGTTTTCTCCACTTGCTAACATCAATTTTTAATGCTGGCGGAAGCTCTATTTTAAATTGATTTGAAAAAGCTCGTAATTTTTTAAAAATATCAATATAATGCTGATCCCATACAAAACAACGATGAAATCTAAAAAAAGAAGCTCGTATTTCCAATAAACGCTCACCGTGCATAATATTAATTAACTCAACGCCATTCCTTTCACAAAATAAAGTCAATATAGAAGAGGTAAAGGAATATTCAGACAACGCAATAATTGCATTAGGATTATATTTATTTATAATAAAGCGGTAAGATGCTATATTCAACATATTTTTAAATAAAAAGAACGGTGAAAAAGGATATTTTTTCCAAATATTATAAATAAATAGAATATCTTTTTTTTCTAAAAAAAACACACCTAATGAACAATAATGAATTACATTAAATTCATTTACAATACACTCCGGCACAATCCCTATTGCCTCTTTAGTTGCGCTACGTATATAGACAGCATTATTTATCTGAACAGCATTTTTATTATATCGTTTCTTAACTAACGACCAAAATAATATTGGAAAAAACAGAAAAAAAGAGATTGTATCAAATAAAATTCTACCCTGATAAGGCTGAAAAAATCTCTGACAACGATATTGATGATGAGAACGCTCAATATCATCCACCGGTTCAGGTAATTTTTTCATAAATTCAAGACCTTTGTAATAATCGTCTCGTAATTCTGAAATATTCCCCAGAAAGTATGTAGAATATTTCAAAAAAATATCTCTTAAATTCATTTTCGTATAAATTATAGATGATGTATGATATCATTTTGTTGCATCATCTCAGCCACCAGCCAATCAAAAGGAGTATCTAAATCTATTGAAGCGATATTATCCATTTCATATTTTTTTACTCTTTTAAAAGAAGACATCGTTTTTTCCTTCAAAGAAGCGATATTAATCACATATATTGCCCCATTGTATTCCCAAACATCCGGAGCATCTTGTCTTCTTTCAATCTCACCATTCCCTTTTGAAATTTCCAAATAACCATTTCGATCTTCCTCAAATGCGTTATAATACGGATTAGTTGCAGCTTCTTTCACAGAAACAACCATATCTATATCACTTGTATACAGACATATTGCTTGTCGAATGTGTTCACTTTTACGAAATGGAGAGGTAGGCTGTAAAAGGACAATTCCATCATATTCACATCCTTTTTTTTCATAAAAATCCAATGCGTGCAACAACACCTCATAAGTTCCTACGTGATCAGTAGCTAATGCTTCCGGACGCTTAAAAGGGATTTTTAGCCCATATTTTTCAACTCTTTCTATAATTTCATCATCATCCGTAGAAACACAAATATTCTCATCCGATGTCAATTGTCTCGCCACATCTATAGAATAATAAATAAGCGGTTTCCCTCCTAATTCCTTTATATTTTTATGTGGGATTCCTTTACTTCCACCTCTTGCCGGTATGATATATAAAAAATTAAAACTCATCACTAATTCTATAAATGTTTTACAAATTCTTGTGCCCTCTTATAATCTTCGTGTTTTCCGATATCTATCCAATAACCCATTAAAGGGAAACGAACAACGTGATAATTTTCTTTCACTAATTTCTCTATAAAATCAGTGGCATTATAAAATATACCATCCGGAATTAAATCCAACAATTCTCTCTTAATTAAATATATACCTGAATTAGCATAATAATTATAGGTAGGTTTTTCTTTTATACCTTTTATTTCTCGCTCCTCCAATTCAAAAATTCCATACGGCACCGTTACAGAATAAGGAATCGCTGCAATGGACATATCAGCATTATTTTCCTTAAAATGCAAATAAAAATCTTCAAAATTGATATTCGTAAACAAATCGGAATTCATTAATAAAACCGTATCATTTCGAAAATTATCCACAAACTTGATTGAACCGATCGTCCCCAAATATTGTGGTTCTCTTACACATCTTATCTTAATACCTTCCCGTGACGCTTCAAAATGTTTTTCTATCTGTTCACCCAAATAATTCACTGTCACACTGATGTTTTCTACACCAAACTGGATCAAATTATCAATATTATAATCAATAATAGACTTATCTCCAACCTTCAATAAGGGCTTAGGTGTCTTTTCTGTCAACGGTCTTAACCGTTCTCCTTTACCACCTGCCATCAATACAGCATCTAACGGTAAAAGACTTTTTATTTCAGATAATTTATAAATTCGTACAATCCGCCCCTCTTCATTCAAATAAGGGATGATCTCTAATCCTTTTGCTTTAAATTCTTTTAATGTCGATAACGATAAATTCTTTGCATTAAAAAAACGAAATTCCCGATGACAAAATTGATCCAAGTGTTCATCTAAATTACCTCTTTTAATCAAAGCCCTCCGAATATCTCCATCCGTTATGCTTCCAATTACTTGTTCTTGATCGTTTATCACAAACAATGTCTGATTACTACCACCTGCTTTATCCAATTGTACAAGAGTTTCTCTCAACGTACAATGATATGAGATAACAATATCTTTAAAATTCATAAGTAGTTAATTTTATAGCATCATCCACTTCGTAATCTTGAACAGCTTTGAGTCCTATAAATAAATCCCAATATTGAGAAGGAATGCCTTCACTTGATCGCTTCACGGTCATATTCGCCTCCGATAAAATATCACCTTCCCGAATAAGAGTTTTTGCAACAATTCGTTTTAATACAACTTGTGAAATTTCTTTTTCACTTTTATTGGGTTGTTTAATACCATCTCCCATCGCTTTTTCAATATGACGAATAGCCTTTACCATCGCTGTCAATTCTTCCGGATTTAAAGAAGCTTTATGATCAGGACCTTCCATATTACGATCTAATGTGAAGTGCTTTTCTATGATTTCAGCTCCCATTGCAACGGCTGCAATCGGAATTTCTATTCCCATTGTATGATCCGAATAGCCCACCTTGCATTTAAAAGCATCTTTCAAGGTTTGTATTGCTCTTAAATTCACTTCATTCATTGGACACGGATAATTTGTGGTGCAATGAAGTAAAGTAATATCTTTAGCACCTACATCTTTTAAAGTGAGATAAGCTCTCTCCACATCTCCTAATGTTGACATCCCCGTAGAAAGAACGACCGACTGCTTTTTTGCTCCAATTTTTCTCAAATAAGGAATATTGGTTACTTCTCCCGAACCTATTTTCAGAAAATCCAAATTTAACGAAACAAGAAAATCCAAACTTTCTTCATCATCAGGCGTTGATAAAAATCGGATTCCTATTAAATCACAATAATTTTTTAATTCGATAAAATCTGCATACTTCAACTCTAATTTCTTTAACATTTGAAATTGTGATTCATTCAAATCTGCTACATTATTTTCTTGATAAGTTGCCATATCAACAGAACGGGTGACTATATTTTCTGTCTTCCAAGTCTGAAATTTAACAGCATCCACACCACTGTCTTTTGCCACTTGACATAGTTCCTTAGCCAATTTAAGACTTCCATTATGATTAACCCCCGCTTCCCCTATAATATATACTCCCATAATTAATACTTATATCTCAATAAAAAATTCTTGTACTTATCTGATTTATCAGGATTTTTTTCTTTCCAATCCTGACACAAAGCATCATATACTGACTGATTAAAAATCAATTTACTTATATTAAACCAATAACGATTTTTAGAAAAACGTTCTTTGAAACAAAATAAGGAATCATTTTCCCCACTTGTTGTTCCTCCTCCCAAATGGAACTTACGAACGCCTCTCTTTTTCAACTCCAAAGCTGCCTCATATAACATATAATTATTAGGACACAAGGAAAGATAATTTACATCACTACCTGATAAGTGATAATGACCATAATCAGTTGAATAAAAAAACAAAGCACCAGAAACAACTTTCCCTTCATACAAGACTATTCCTAAAAAATTATTTTTCAAACGTTGTATTAGATTATTATAATAATTTTCAGGAAAAAAGTAAAAATTATCAGCCGATAATCTCTGCATAGTTGAATTATATAATTTTATAAATTCATCAATATATTGGTATTTTTCATCCACAATAAAAGAAAGTCCATTGTTTATCCCTCTTTTAATGGTGTTTCTATTTTTGGTATGAATTTCTTTCATCCAAATATCCTCCTCACTCATTTCCAGATCTATCGCAATAGTCTGCCGATCCCTTATAATGGAAGAAACTTCTCCAAATAAAGATTGATTATTCAATAAAGGATGGAAACGGATAAAACCAGCCACATACCCCTCTTTTTCAAAAAAATGCTTTAAAGAAATGAATGCTCTTTTTGTAAAAGCAGTCTGACGAACATTTATTATTGGACCTCCATAACCATAGACTGTCTCAAAATCATAATATATATTTTGATTAAAATAGAAGGAGCGTCTTAAAAAAGGAAATAATAATATCGCTTCGTCCTCCCGATATACATAACAAAAACCTCTATTATGATCGTCTTCGTATAGTTTCACATACGACTCATCAAAATAGATATCTTTTGATTCAGCAGAAAAACAGGTTAGTAAATCATCCCATTTATCTGTGATAAATTCCTCCATAATACTTTTTTAATACATCAACAATCCGATCCATATCGGCGAAATCATAACGTTGATCTATAATTAATGATAATTCATTTTTTTCCATTTCATGACCACGTTTCAATACATTATTAGAACAGGACCAATGGCAAGGACAATATATTTTTTCATTAAATAAAAAATGCCGAATCTCATTTCTATTCTGAACTCGGATAGGAACAAATAATGGCACCTTATCGTCCTCAAATTCTATAATCGGAAAGATTTCAATTTCTTTTAATCGCTCTATTAAATAAGAGGCATTCCCCCTTCTGACCGTAGCTATTTTTTGTAAATCTAAATGTGATAAGATCCTATATGTAAATTCGGACATACAAGACATTAAATTATTGTCAATCAAATGTTCACCTTTTTCAAATAATTGTAAGTAATTCTTATCACAAACACAATCAAACTGCCTGTATTGTTTCAAAACACTTCCTGCTATTTTATAGTCTACGAAAGTGTTTTGCTCTGTTGCTTCTCTTAAAACGAATGAATTTGTTTTAACCCATCCTCCATCAGGAACAGAAAGTGTTTTCCTAAAACTGGTAAAACTAACATCCGCTTCCGTTGATTGGTACATTGCATACAAGGCCTGAACATTATCCTCGATTATAAACGTAGTAGAATTGTGTGCTTTCAGGATAGAAATATCTGCTCGTAGGTCTATTCCGCCAAAGTAATTAATAAATAAAATAATAACATCAGATAAATCACAAGATAAAAGATAAGACAAATCAGGTTTTAGATTTTCAAGTATAGGATAATAACAAATTCTTAAATTTGTATGCCGTACAACCTCAATAATAGACTCACATAAATAATCTGGCAAAAAAATCATTTGCTGATGATCTCTCACCGGTAATGAGGTCAATATATGAAACAAAGCGGATCTACCGGAAGAATAAAACTGACCCTCTTCTTTAAATTCTCCTAAATCCTGAAATAGAGATGGATCTATTTCAAACTCCCCACCTATGAGTCTTTCATTTTTTTCCATTCAACACAAAAATTCTTTTATTTTACACTTTATTTGTTCAGACGTATGCCCATCCCCATAATATTTATCTGTTAAATCTGTATGTTTATCGTGCAATAACTTATTCAATATTTCATAGATATTATCATCCTCATTATTCACTGAAATCACATTCTTGCATAGATGTCTGCCTTTTTGTCTACAGCCTATATTTATAGCCGGTATTCCTATAAATGGTGCCTCCACTATACCACTGGAAGAATTTCCGATGATACAAACAGTCTCTTTCATCAAACTCAAATATCTTAACTGTCCTAATGAATCGAATAATTTATATTTTTTACCATTCTTTTTCACAAGATTTTCCCAATATTGATTGATCTGGATTCCTCCTAAATCAGCATTAGCACGAGTAATTATGATCTCGACATTGTCTATTTTATCTAAAGCTTCTTGAAGCCAAGCAATAGTTATCATATTCCGTTCTAAAGATATTTTAGTCTCCGGATGATAACTGACCATTAACCATTTTTTAGTCTCATCTATTTGTAAATCTTTGGCTAATTTACTTCTATCCCATAAAGACAATCTCCTGAAATTATCTAATCCAGGCTCTCCACAAGTCCACACATTTTGTCTGCTCCCCCTCATTCTTACAATCCGATCAGCAGATTCTTCTACCCCAGCAAAATGTAAAGTAGACAACATTGTTACAGTATTCCGAACTTGATCATCAATTGCGCCTTCTGTAACATCACCTCCTGATATATGCGCAATCGGAATATTCATTACTAATGCTACATTACAAATAGGTAAAAGTTCATACCTATCGCCTAAAACGACAATAATATCAGGTTTTAATCTATTAAAGCAATCCGAAATTCCAATGGAACAAATTCCCATTGATTTTGCTATACCAACAGATGTCTCTGAAGACAAAATCATTTCAATTTTTTCATCAATATGGTAACCATCATCTTCTATCTGGTGATATGTTAATCCTTGTTCTACAGATAAATGAGAACCGGTAACAACCAATTGCAATTGAAAATCTGGATCATTTTGAATTGCATCAATTATCCAGCGAAGAAGACCATATTCTGAACGTGCTGCAGTTATAACGCAAACTTTTTTCATTATAAATCAATAGTCCATTTGTACATAAAATTTCACAATAGTAATAATAAACCAATAGCTCAGTTAAAGAGATACTATTTTAATCTCACACTACTCGGTAGGTTCACAAGTCGATCTGCCAACCACTTTGTGTTTTTCAATTCATCGGTCTGACAATCTTTAAACATCGCCAAACGATTCATTAATTCCCACACGGGGCGAGTTATCACTCCGTGATCGTTAGTATATTCCAAAAATGCCTGTTGGGCTGATTTATCGTTTAAGAGCACTACATTCAGCCAATAGTTAGAACGACAATCTTTCGGTTCTGTAAAAAATTCTATTCCATCAACAGAAGCAAAAAATGTCTTGTACTTCTCTGCTGTTTCTCGCTTGCTCGCCACATATCGCTCGATATTTTCCATTTGAGCACAACCTAATGCCGCATTGATATTCGGCATCCGATAGTTGTAACCGATATGATCGTGTACAAATGCCCAACGATGAGGGACTTTTGCCTGTGTGGTTAAATGTTTAGCAAACTGTGCCAATTCCTCGTCTTGAAAAAGAAGCATTCCTCCGCCTCCGGTGGTGATAGTCTTGTTGCCGTTAAAACTGATGGCTCCGACTTTCCCAAAAGTACCCGTATGTTTTCCTTTATAAAAACTACCGATGCTTTCTGCCGCATCTTCTATCAATTCGAGATGATATTTTTGACAAACTTCTACCAATTCATCTAAATGTGCCGGATGACCGAAAGTGTGCATCGGAACACACGCTTTGATGCGACGACCGGTGGTTTTATTGTAGCATATCCCTCCTTTAACTTCCGCATTTTCCGATAACCATCTTTCCATAGCTGCGGGTGACAGTCCCATTGTGTCTCGATCTACATCTATGAATACAGGATGAGCACCGATATAACTGATTGCATTGCACGTCGCTATAAAGGTGAGAGCTTGTGTTATTACTTCATCCTCCCGTTCTACTCCGACTAAAAGCATCGCGATATGTAAAGCATTGGTTCCACTCACACAGACCACTGCCCGCTTTACTCCGGTATATTCAGCTACCATCGCTTCAAAACGATCGACAAATTTACCGACGCTCGAAACAAAGGTCGAATCAATACATTCTGCCAGATATTTCTTTTCGTTCCCGATAAACAAAGGTTCGTGTAAAAATACTTTTTCAGAACCGTATAGCTCTTTTATAAAGGTAACCGTCTCTTTATACATTGTAGATATCAGCTTTATATTTTTTCAAGTTCTCCTGATCAGAAAACCAATGGATGGTTTCTTGCAAACCTTCTTCAATGGAATAAGAAGGAATAAAACCGGTCAATGATTTTATTTTTGCGTTATCTCCCCACAAACGGAATACCTCTGAATTTTTCGGACGCAACCGTTGGGTATCTTCCACAAATTTTACATCAGAATGCATTAATTTCGCAATCAATTCCAACGTATCTCTCATTGAGATTTCATAATTACTGCATACATTCACTTCTTGCCCTATTGCCGCATCGCATTTTGAAAGTTCTATAAATCCTCGACAAGTGTCTTTCACAAAATTAAAATCACGTGTCGGAGTTAAATCTCCCAACATAATTTCTTTTTTGCCATTGGCTATTTGTGTAATGATCGTTGGGATAATAGCGCGTGCGGACTGACGAGGACCATAAGTATTAAAAGGACGTACAATCACGACCGGTAGACCGAATGTATTATAAAAACTTTTTGCCATCGCATCCGCTCCTATCTTTGTTGCCGAATAGGGGGATTGCGGTTGCTTAGGATGTTTTTCATCAATGGGTACGTATTGAGCCGTTCCGTAAACTTCAGAAGTTGAAGTAACCAATACCCGTTTCACACCATTTTCTTTCGCCGCCTGACAAATATTCAAGGTCCCTTTAATATTCGTATCTACATAACTATCAGGAGCTATATAGGAATACGGTATAGCGATCAAGGCTGCCAAATGAAAAACAATGTCAACACCTTGAGAAATATGACGGCAAAAATGAGGATCTCTGACATCGCCGGTCACTATTTCAAGATGGGGGTGTTTTATACCATTCAACCAACCCCAGTCATTAAAAGAATTATAATATGATAAGGCCCGAACTTGGTACCCCTCATTCAACAGCATTTCTGTCAAATGGGAACCAATAAAACCATCGGCTCCGGTAACTAAAACTTTTTGCATCATAAACTCCAATATTTCATTCCCAAAATCTTTCCCCGATACATTCCTTTGATATCCA
>JAVXFZ010000075.1:0-10310 GCA_036657595.1 Odoribacter sp.
TCTGATGAGCGTGCCACGCCCTAATAATCGAAGGATTTTTCTGATGAATAATATAAAATCGGGCAATTTCACCCATATTTAAATCATTCACGTGAGAAATATGTCCCCTGTGATCCACAGAAACTCCGCCTTGAATAAATTTTATTGTCGACATATCTAATCGATCTTTATTGTTAACCTATTTTATTTATCAAGCCTAAAGCCTGTGTCCTTTAAACATTACAAAAAGTAACTTTTAACTTCTTCAAAATTAAAAACATCATCAATCCATGAAGCAAGTGTATATTCATTATAAATATTTTCTGGAATTCCCTGATAAGGAGTTTCAAAAAAAGAAGCAGGAACTTTGAAACTGTTCTCATCTATAACCCAAATATTATTTTCATTATAAAAATTATAAAATCTGATTTCCGGATTATTAGTTATTAATTTACGATTAGCCCCTATTGCTTCAAAAACACGCATTGACATGCTCTTTTGACCAGGATAACGTATATCTAATATACATCGCGATTTTTGAATTTTATCCAAATTTTCACAAAGTGTCAACGGTTTGTAATTAAAGTCCTTCAGATGAGCATGTTTAAACGATTTATTAAATATCTTATTTTGAAAGAACACTATTTTAGCAGGCAGAAAATAATAAAAATAAAAAATCAAATTTCCCAACTCCAGATTCTTTTTTACCTGCTTCAATATTGTAAATCTATTGCTATGAATTGTTCCAGAGAAAAATACATCATACTGATAACTTTTCTGGACAGAAATCTGCTTAAAACAGTCCAGAAAAAACAAAGGCCGGAATACCATCTTCGTGTCGTAAGTTGCATCCTCCGGATCAAAAGTCAGTACTCGATCAAAAAAAGGAATAATTTCTTTAACATTTGTCGTTGCCAATATATCCCAAAGAAAAAGTATCAATCTTGCATCAGGAAATGCTACGTTCAATCTTTTCACCGATTGCGGCATAAAAGCTTCTCCTCTAATAACAAAAATAAAATCAAAATTAATATCTGCATATAATTTAATAATTTCATCAATATACTTTGAAAAGATAAAAGGCAATCTCTTTTTTAACAATCGTATGGCTATCTTAGAATATGAATTTTGCGAAGGTCTCTCATCATATGAGACAACCATAGCCCCTCTCCTCTCCAATTCTTTAGAAATATGAGATCCATAATGACCTGTACATCCCCCTGGAGCAAACAATAATATTTTCTTATCTTTCAAATTCATATTTTCACGAAAAATATTGCTGATATAAAGATGAGTGTTCCTGCATCCAAGTATACAACTCTTTCAACATCACATTATAGTCAGGAACCTTATAAGATATTTTTGAAGATCTGCATAAAGATTTATCCACATGCTTATCATCACATTTTTTTATTTCAATATCCGTCCTGTTCCAAAACTCTTTGAATAAACATAATAATTCATATTTGGAGATCTTAATCCCATTAGTCAATTGAACTAATCCTGAAATATCATTTTCTATGACAAACACTATTGCCTTTGCTAATTCCAAAGTCGTTACTCCACTCCAAAAAGCTTTTGTGTAACCATTTATCTCCCCCTGCTGACTCATAAACCAATGAAACAACCCTTCCCCATTCTCTTTCAATTCAGGACCTATAATTGAAGTCCGAATCGTAATGTCCCTTTCATTTATGATCTCTCCCAAAGCTTTAGTTCTCCCATATACATCATTTGCATCACGAAAATCTCCTTCCTGATAAGCACCTCTATTACCGGAGAATACACAATCAGTACTAATATGGATCAGGCGAGAGTCCAGTTCATCTGATATTTTTTCCAAAAAATGAGGAAAATATGAATTTACATAAATCGCATTATCCACACGATCCCTGGAACCATAAATTAATATACCTATGCAATTAATAATGTAATCTGGTCGTACGCTACAAAAAATTTCATATAAACTCTCCTGATCTGTAATATTCAGTACAATACTATCCTCAGAAATTTTTGACCTGTAGACAATATTTACTATATCATATTTATTTAGAGACTTTAAATAAAAATAAACAATATGACCTGCCATTCCGGTTGCTCCGAGTATTAAAACTTTCTTCATATCAGCTAATGGTTACAATCCCAGATCAGTACGTATTGTTTGTAATTTCAGCAAAAGACTCTTCATCTCTTCCAGGTTTAACCTGTGCGTATTGTGTGAATGATACTCATGAACCTGAGTCATTGCCGGATGTCCAGTAGATAAATAACGTTCATAATTCAAATCCCGTTTATCAGCTGGAATTCGGTAATAGTCTCCCATATCCACAACTTTGACCATCTCTTCTCTGTTAATCAGAGTTTCATACACCTTTTCTCCATGGCGGGTACCTATAATCTTGACACGACTTTTGGAATCGTAAAGTTCAATCAACGCTTGTGCAAGTACCTCTATAGTTGCTGCCGGAGCCTTTTGGACAAAAATATCCCCACATTTACCATGTTCAAACGCATAAAGCACCAGATTTACAGCATCTTCCAAGGTCATCATAAACCTAGTCATCTCAGGATCAGTCACTGTAAGATCCTTACCTTCCTTAAGTTGTTCTATAAAAAGAGGAATCACCGAACCACGGCTAGCCATTACATTACCATACCTTGTTCCGCAGAAAATTGTCTTTTCCGGATCCAGATTGCGGGAACGGGCAATCATTGTTTTCTCCATTAAAGCCTTTGATATCCCCATAGCATTGATAGGATAAACAGCTTTATCAGTACTCAGGGTAATTACCCGCTTCACTCCGCTACATTCTGCGGCAACAAGCACATTCTCCGTTCCTAATACATTTGTTTTAACAGCTTCAATCGGAAAAAACTCACAAGAAGGAACCTGTTTCAATGCTGCAGCATGAAAAACATAATCAACACCTTGCATTGCTGTCTCTACACTCCTATAATCTCTCACATTTCCGATATAATACTTAATTTTGGAGGTATTATAATAATGCCTCATATCATCCTGTTTCTTCTCATCCCGCGAGAAAATCCGAATTTCTTTAAGATTTGTGTCCAAAAAACGCTTCAAAACAGCATTACCGAAAGAACCCGTCCCCCCGGTAATTAACAATACTTTTTCATCAAACATTACAATTATAGTTAAGGTATAAAATACTGAATAGTAATAAAATATTATAGCTTTTTTAAATAATAAATAATAATCCTCCGACTATACTTTAATAAAGAAAAACTCACAGCACATATAATTGGAATATCCCGATAATATTTTCCTTATGTATAATCCTCAGATTTATTAATTCACCGAACGACTGCTTATGTATCTGTCCTGTTAAACCACTGATAACGAAATCATTTTTACCTAAAACATTTTTAGTCAGCACTTGATTCACTAAAACACAATTCCTCCAATAAACCATTTTATAAAAAAAGATACCTTCTTCGGAATTTCTGCGATTAGAGGGAAAAAGTCCTGTTTTATTCAATAGCTCTCTCTTAAATAATACCCCTGGAGTTGAGAAATAAAATTTAAAGAGCATTTGAGTAATATTAATAGAATTCAAATACTGTACTTTCTTCAATGGAAATGATAATCTGCCGCTTCCATACAAACCACCAATCATATCAATAGAAGGATCTTCCCCAAGACATCTAAGCTGAAGCGACAACTTTCCAAGCATTTATTCTTAAAAACATAAAACAGCCGGAGAAAAATGGAATATTCATCTCCCTATTATATCCGGAGAAACGTAATTCAAATTTCTGAGAGCTTTTCAAAAACCATTTTTTAGGAAAAATCTCCTAAAAATCAAATCTTTAGGGGTTGGAAGTAATTTACATAAGTATTGAAGTTCTCCATTAGGATAAAACACTTTTGGCATCATTTGCCCTACACCAGGATGAGCGTCCATATACAGAGTCAAATGTTCAATTATGTTTGCTTCAAAATAAATATCCGGATTGATAACAACATGATAAGTAGCCCCTTTTTCTATCGCCTCCCTGATAACAATATATTAGCAGGTCGGCATTTTTCAAAATGGCTAAAATCTTTTCTGATAACCTCTTCCATTCGATTTGCTAAATCTTCTGCTTTTACCGGATTGAAAAAACAGACAGACTCACAATTTGATGCCGTCTCATAAGCATACGGTAAATCTGCTGCTAATATAGGTTTATTATAAGTTCCAAACTCCGAAATAGGTAATCTCCAGAATTCTAATTTTGATGGGAAAAGCAAACAATCCGTTCGCTTATACATCCGTTGAACCTCATTTAACGATAATAAACCAGAGGAAATTATATTTTCGGGGTGTTTATACTTTAAACAATCGTTTAGAATAATCATTTTCAGTTCCATTCAATATTACTTGTATGGTGAAACCTTTTATCTTTCTTCTATTTAGTATAAATACAACCTGACAGATAATTTCAAATTTTTAAATACCCGAGGATAAAAAGGATAAAAGAATAAAGTATTCTTGTCATCCATCAGACAATCTTAAACTTTGTTTATTAATTTTTTTGCTCTACAAGATAAGGCACAACAATCTTATGGCAATCCAAATTAAAACATTTAGAAAAAGCGTTTCGCATCCAATCTTGTTGAACAACATCAAAATAATTTTTGCGAATATTTATAGAACCGATAAGGAAGATAAAGCAATACATAGAATAAAGCATACGGCATAGACAAGAATAATGAAAACAAACTACAGTTATTCAATTTATCAAGTCCATTCCCATTTAATTGCCGATATATTTTCTCCTTCTCTTTCCAATTCTCTTTGCAATTTGTTAGTAGCAGAGAAGCAATAAAACGTAAAAAAGTCAGGTAACTTTTAGCCGAATTAATTAATCGTTCATCTTCTAATTGCAAAACCGAATCTGCAATTTGTCTGATAGTAAATAAATATGAATCTATTTTCTTTTTTGAATTAAGAGTAGTTGTTATAGAGTTTCCCCGGATTATATACTGATAGGTATTTTCATTTACACCAACAACACAACAAGCATTTAAAGCCAATTGATAAGACCATAAAATATCTTCGTGCAATTTTCCCTCCTCAAACTGTAATGAATAATCTTCGATTATTTTTTTACATATCAATTTATTACAAGCGCTTCCACTCCATTTCCTTTCAAAAAAGGATTTCAGAATATCTCTCTCTTTCAATACATCAAAAGCCAACTTACAATTATGAACAGACTTACTTCCACATATTTCCATATTAGCCACAGTAAAATCAGCTCCACTTTTCAACAATGCTTTTACATGTAACTCAATACAATTTGTTGTCAATTTATCATCTGAATCCATAAAAAAAACAAACTCCCCATGAGCCAACCCTAATCCTGTATTCCTTGCTGCCGACAACCCTCTGTTTTTTTCATGCCTGACAATAAGAACATCTTCTTGTCTCGGATGTTTGAGCAACATCTCCTGGATAATATCCATACTACCGTCAGGTGAGCAGTCATCCACAATAATATATTCAATATTTTTATAAGTCTGGTTTAATACTGACTGTAACGAATAACCTACGTATTTTTCTACATTATACACAGGAATAATAACAGAAACTTTATACATAAAATTAAATAAAAGAGATTAACATCATTTCGAGAAAATTGTTTTATAGGGAAGTAGTTTATTCTTTTCACCTCCGGTTGTTGTTGTATAGCAGAAGAGAACAGCGTATATTATTGAAATCAGAAAAATTATAACATATCGGCTTCTACCCTTAAATAATCTTTGAACTATCCATGGTAATAGTACCATCAACACAGGAGTGAAATAAAAAGCCAATCGCATAAACACTATAACCAAGGGAGTTCCAGCAAAAAAACAAGCAATTGTCAAACACAGTAAAAAGAGATAGCTTATATTAAATAGAATATTTTTCTGAGGAGTTCTATCTTTTATATATGAATCTAATACAAGGAGTATAAATGCTATGAAGATCAATAGATAAGATGTTATCTTAATCTCTTCGGCGTATTGTTCCAAAGTCAAATAAATTTTATAAGTCGGAGAAGATGCTATTAGAATAATGAAAAATCTTGCACCTAATAAAAATACAGCTATCAAACCCAATTTTATATATAAAGGATAAAAACGATGTATAAAAAAATATAATGGAAGTAATATTACAGCAGAAGTATGTATAAAAAAAAACGTCAGTCCAATGGACACAAAATATTTAATCATATTCCGTTCTTCTATATATTTTAACGAAAGTAAAAATATATAGCCGACTAAACATTGTCGGATAGCATTAAAAGTATATGTATAATATTGGGCAAAACAAAAGAATATAAGAATAGACAGAAATGGATAAGGAGAATATCTTTTGATAAAAACAAAAGCACTATAAATAGTAAAAAATGAAATCACTAATATAACCATAGAAAACGGAAGTCCTATATTCCGGCATCCATAAAATAAGTAAGCCCATCCCAATTCATTTATTTCTGAATTTACACTATATAAAGAATCATTATATAATTCTTCATAGCCAGAAAAATCCATACCAACATCATATCGTAAACCAGAGAAAAGAAAAAGAACTAAAAAAGAAACAACCCAAAAGAGATATTCCAGTTTTTTGTCAATTTTAAATATCCCTGCTAAAGACAAAGCCAGCAAGAAGATCAGGATTATCAAATAAAATAGCATTTTATGATTGCTTTTTCAGGTAAATTGATTTATTATCAGCCATCAGGCTGTATTTTGGGGCAAACTCTTTTATCATTTCGCCATCAGTTGCATCATGTAATATAAAGTATAACAAGCGGCTCTGTTCAGGTAAAATAGTTGTATCCGATATGCAATTTACCTCCTTAAATTTCTTCTTTATAAAATCACTCAATTCAAGAAAACGGTCATTGCTATGAACAAAATTCTCTAATTGTTGTGGATAAAGATTTCGTCGCATTCCATTCAGGTGCATCCACATAAAACCATACGGAAGTGCCATCCTCCCTCCCGCAATTCTTCATTATAGTAGAGACTCTGCCCATACATACTCTCATAGCCTTCATAGTCAACACCCACATTATATCTTAAACCTGAGAAAAGAAATAATATTACAAAACAAAAATAATATATTCCCAATGTAAGTGTTGGGAACAGCTTAATATATATATTTATACAGGATAAAAAAGCAAGAAATAACAGGATAAAAATATAAATTTCCATAATAATTTCTTTCTGAAAGAATTTATTTTTCTTTCTTTAATGTAAACATTTCTTTTCCCGATAAACGATAAGCACAAACGAAATCCTGAAACGACTGTTTCAGAAATGTATTATGAAACAATCTGAACAAAAAATAATTTGCCCGGGAAAGAATACGTTCATTTTTAGTACAATTGATTTCACTAAACGGTGTTTTCACAAAAACCTCAATACTCAAAAAATTATCTGGAAATTCTCCGATTTTTTTTACTTGTTCAGCATAAATATTCCTCCGCATCGCATTCAGATGCATCCACACAAAACCAAAAGGTAAGGAAAACTTCACCCCCCTGAAAATTTCAATCACAGACATCTTATGGGCATTCAGTTCCGCATATGCCTTTAGTTCAAAAGGAACAAAATACGTACCTGAAGACAAAGCAAAAATAATAGTATCACCAACTCCGTTATAAGGTGGCAATATATTTATTCCCTGATGACATTGCCTTCCTAAGGTCACATTCCATTTATCCTGAAAACAAAATACATTTACTCCCGAAAGAAAAACTGGTAACTTATGATTTGCGATTAATTTCAATAGACATCTCCGGTAATTATCTGCAATACGTTTCCCACCCAATCCCAGGGATTTATACATTTTCTTGCCGACTAAAATTTCCAGATAAAACAAACAAAAGCAAATCAACTCCCGGGGAGTAATAAATCTCCAACCGCGGGCCCGGTAAGCATCACACAGAGTCTTTAATTCTTCTCTCATATAGATCTGATCGGCATCGATCTTCACAACATACTTATAAGTAACTTTAGACAGTGCATAATTACAGTAATTAGCCAATAAATGCGGAGAATCATCCGAAAGACTTTTTACAAACTGATATTCTTCTTCCATAAGATTAGTTGCATAAACAACAGGTACATATTCATAATACCTGATTTTTTCCCCGTATTGCTTTGCTTTTTCCCTGATAATCTGAGGAGACTCATCCGTACAGCCATTATATACAATAATCAATTCATCCAATGCCTCTATACAAGAATCTATCGATTCTGCCAGAAATTCCGCATCATTTTTCACCCGGAGAATACCACTTACCCCAACAGGACGTTTCTTCGTAAAAGACGAAAAATCAACATGATATGGATTATTATCCGATGATGTTGATATACAATAAGGACAGGAACATTTCAAGCTCATATATCACTCTTATTTAAACACATATATATGTTATTTTACAATTAACTTTGTATCTTTCAAAATAACCGATTTCTTTTGTTCCTCATCCATCGCTTTTACGGTAAAACAATACGGCTTTATCTTTTGGCGGTAATTCTCTATTGTAGATACTTCTTTAGCAGGATTTCCTGCAATAATCTTCCCTTCTGCAAAACTTTTTGTAACAACACTTCCGGCAGCTACGATGCAAGTATTTCCTAAAGTTATTCCAGGTAAAATTATAGAACCAGCCCCAATAAAGCAGTTATTACCAATCGTAATCCGTCCAAAAACATCTGTAAACTCAGGTAGTACTTTTGATACACTATTATCATGGGTTATAAATCTTACACCTGGTGCTATGGTCACATTATCACCTATTGAAATTAAATAAGATTCCGGAGTTATGATTTTGGAATAAATAGCACAATCAGTACCAATAGCCACACCTTTCTTTCTATAAAAATTAATTAGAATGTTATTGTCCTTGTTGCGAAATAAATATTTCAAATAAACAAAATAGTAAGTTGAAAAAATTCTCATTGCAAATTATTTGTAGTCGTTATAAACCAATTGTAGAAGTTTAGAATACTTAGCGTTTCTGCTTTATTAAAAGAAATTTCCCCCATATGCCGGGTTAAAGTACGATCTTTAGCCAACATTGACAACGCATTAATAAAGTCTTCTGGCGTCTTGCAAAACATTGCATTAGTTTCATCTGTATAATCCCTGATGGACCCTACATCACTAACAACCATAGCAAGTCCCATTGCCATCGAAGTCACAATAACATTACTTCCTATAGTATCTTTCATTATATTCAAAGAAACATCATTGGCATCCATAACAGATTTTAGATCTTTCTCACTCATAAACGGATATAAAGTCACATTTCTCAATTTGCCCAATGACCTTGCTTCATCTGAACAACCAATACATACATTAAAATCAATAGCAGGAAGCCCCAATACGACTTTAAATAATAAATCATAATCACGTTGCATATTTCCCATAACAACCACCCTTAATCTTTCATTTGTAGCCTTTTGTTTAGTAGGCTTATAATACCTGTTATCAACATAATGAAAGGTCGTTATTATCTTATGGGAAGATATTCCAAGCGAACAGAAGAAAGACTTCAATGAGCTACCGAGAACCCATACCGAATCGACTAATGCTATTTTTGCAAGAATTTCCTTTTTGGTAAATCTTTCACTTATCTGCTTCCCTATCAAATGAGGTAAAGCAATTAAACAAACCCCAGGCTTGATTTTTTTCAAAAGAAATGCGATAATGCTTTGGTCGTAATGAGACGAAAGTAAATACTCCATCAAAACGACACAATCACCTGTACGTGTAAAAAGCAATAAATAAAGGGAATAAAACAAATAATACATATAGCGGAATACTATACCTCCTCTGAATTTAAAATCTGGAACGGTAACATATTTTACGTTAGGGTTTAATGCAGCCAACTGCCTGCATAAATACAGCATTCCTGCATGATTATTTTTTGTGTTAGACCATGTTTGGCATACTAAATAAACTTTCATCTTATAAGAATTTAATTAATCCGAACAAAAGCAGGAAAAGTAAATTGCCCACATTATAAACCAAAATAATAACTGATATATTTATATTCAATCTATCTATAAATAATACCTTTTATCCGGAGGGAGAAATCACGCATTCCCCTATCCATAGAGTAAAAAAATAATAAACTCACACTTCCATAAATTCCAATTACTTGAAAAGCGTATGTCAACCAATCCCCATAAGTTTCAATCTGACCAACAGGAAATAATCTATTCAAAATATAAATAGCGCATAAAAATGATATACACAGCAAAATAAAATATTTTCCTTGCCTATCACATATTTTTCGCCATTTGTTCCATTTAA
>JAVXFZ010000075.1:10320-11770 GCA_036657595.1 Odoribacter sp.
AATAAAATATTTTCCTTGCCCTGATATATATTCCCAGATAGATTCTTTAAATCCACATTTATATAAAAAATAAGGCTTCCAAGCACATACAATAATCAATAAACTAATAGCAACTCCCAAAAGAATCCCGGGAAGACCATAAAAATATCCCAACCCTATAGAACATCCCAAGTTCAGGCAAGCCTCTGTTAAAGGAGCCCAGATATCCTGGTATAAACCATATGCAGATAAAAAAGTATCATTAGTACGTGTAAGCGAAATAAAAGTGATTACAATCAATATTATAAAAGCCGGACGTTCCAGTATATATTCATTTCCCACCCACAACCGGATAAAAGAATCACCCAACTCGTAAATACCAAAACAAATAACAGAAGCAATCCAAATACGACATGAGGTCAACTCCCAGAAAAACCGTTTGATACAAACTTTATTTCCCTCTGCAACTAAACTACCAACCCCAGCACTCACACTGTTCAACAATGCATTCATCAATAAAGTAACTCCTGTCACAATCAGCAAATAGTTGCCATAAATAGCCACCAAAGTCAAAGAAGCATAAGCATAAATGATCAAAGGGCTGGTTTGTAACAAAACAAAATGACCAATCTGATGGAAAAACATTTGTTTGGTTTTAGTAATAATATCCGAGTATTTCTTCTGCAAAACTTTTCCTTCAGAAGGCGACGATACCAACCAAGGATATTCTCGTCTCAATACTCTATTTAACACAAAAACCGTCACAAAAGCCATCATTAGCTCCAATATCATCCAATAAACATAGCCATCAGCCAAATAACGGATTACTAATATTTGTAAAACAACTTTCAGTATTTTATATCCCTGTACATTCAGGGTGATCTTATATTCCTTCTGATCTGCCGTCAATACTACCTGACGATAATTGATGAAATATCCCAATAATGAGCTAACCAATAAAACTATAAACGAGCCGTAAGCATAGCATAATGGCACCTCCGCTTTCGCAAATATCCAAGGAAAGAAACACATCAATACACAAGCCCCAGCAATTACCATATAGGCTATTTTCCGATACATCCACCCCTGTACTGAAACAATTTCATTGATGACCTGAATATCTTTATGAAACAAAGGTTTATAAAGAGTATAGGCAATCGCTCCACCTATTCCCAATTCAGCCAAATTTAGAAAACCAAGCAGATTCTGGGCCGTTGTATTTAATCCCAATACCTCCGCTCCCAAATATTCCAGAAAGATCTTACGTGAGAAAAATTGAAGGATCAGATTGATAAAATAAAATACCAAGGCAACTTTAACATTTCTCAAACTTTTAGAGGTTCTGGATTCAGATAACATAAACAATGAAGATTATCAATACTTTAATTTATTCAAAAGCCTTTGGCTTTTACCAGGCGCTGCCGGAAGAATCGAACTTCCACTCCCAGTCCACTGCAGCGACGTTGCCTTC
>JAVXFZ010000076.1:0-5432 GCA_036657595.1 Odoribacter sp.
TTTTTTCTTTATTGTGTTATAAAATTGTTTATATCACGTATATTTGTCGTGGAAACTAATTGTGAATAGAAATTTTTCTTGCATTGGTGAACCGTATCGAATATCTAAGAATATATTTTTATTTTTGAGTAAATATGGTTGTTGCGATATATGGAAAGGGGATAGAGAATGATTTTTTCCCTTATTTGAAGCATTTGATTGTTTGTTTGCAGGCGAAAGGAGTGGAGATTTTATGTGAAGAAGGATTTGCTCGATTGTTAGCGGAGAAATCTAATTTTGTATTTAAATTTGCTCGAACGTTTGGAAAAGAGGGATTAAGAAAAGAAGAAGTATCATTATTATTGAGCATTGGGGGAGATGGAACATTTTTGGACTCTGTAATTTATGTAAAGGATAGCGGAGTACCTGTGTTGGGTGTCAATAGTGGAAGATTGGGTTTCTTAGCAAATGTGCCGGCAAATGAAATAGAAGAAGCTGTGGACTGTTTGGTGTTAGGACATTATCGAATAGAGCAGCGTGATATGTTAGAATTGCAAATAAACAGGGAAAGAAAAGCTGGATTTGACTATGCATTAAATGAGGTAGGTGTATTAAAAGTGGCAACTTCTTCTTTGTTGAAAATTCACGCTTATATTGCAGAGGTATATCTGACCACTTATTGGGCGGATGGGTTAATTGTAGCTACTCCTACTGGATCTACGGCTTATTCCTTGAGCGGTGGTGGTCCAATTGTCTGCCCTGATTGTCGAAATATTATTTTAACGCCGGTATGTCCGCATAATTTGAGTATGCGTCCTTTGGTGGTACCCAATAGTGCGGAAATCCTCTTGGAAGTAGAAAGTCGATCGGGAGATTTTGTATTGAGTATGGATTCCAGAGTTCAAAAGATGACAGATAAGAGCCATCTGTTTATTCGAAGTGGGGAAACAAAGATAAATGTGGTGACATTGCCGGGACATAATTATTATGAAACTTTGCGAAATAAGTTAATGTGGGGGGAAGATAGGAGAAATGGCTTGCATCGTTTTGAATGAAAAAACAAAAAGCAATTGAACCAATGGATGGAATATCTATTTTCTGTATAGGCTAAATGTCAAACACTAAATATAAAAGCTCTTTGCTGAATAAAAAAATATATAGAAATGAAGAGGGAAAGAGGTTACGAGGGCAACTTCCGATACTTTATTGTTTCTTAGCATTTGTTTCTCGATTTTTCACAGCTTGCTTTTCATTATTCTCTCTTTTGTTTCTATCTTTGGACAGTTTTTGTCAGCCGGGTGCCGAAGTGGGGGTGATTGGAGGGGTTGGATATTATTTGGGAGAGTATAATGCCGGAGGACATTTTAAATATAACCAAAATTATATGGGTATTTTGTACCGATATAACCTGAATGATCGTTTTGCGATTCGGTTGAATACTGGATTCTCAAAAATTGATATACAGGAAAAATCTTTGTTAACTAATGGAGAAATAACATATTCGGATGGATTTCATTGTAAAATAAGAGATATTTCCGAAGTTTTATGGTTCGAAAAATGAAAGAATCATCTTGTTGGTCGCCTTATGTTTTTTTAGGTGTCGGATTTTTGGTTGCTGGTGAGGAGGGGAGTATTTCGATGCCGATGGGGGTTGGAATGAAATTTAATTTGTATCGTCAATTTTCTTGGGGAATAGAATGGGGGGTAAGAAAGCTGTTTACAGACAAAATTGATGGGATTTCTGATCTGTGGGGGACGGGAGAAAGCAATAATATATATAACAAAGATTGTTTTTTTGTAGCAGGAGTAACTTTGACATACCGATTCCCCGTGAATATGGAATGTCATTTTTAATGAAATTTGAAAGGGAAGAGAGAAAAATAAAAGAATGAATATAAAAGAGGAAATACAGGCAGTGGGTTTACCGGAACACGTGGCTATTATTATGGATGGAAATGGGCGTTGGGCAGAAAAAAGAGGGATAGATAGGATATACGGACATAAACAAGGGGTAGATACGGTAAAAAAAATTGTGGAGGCAAGTGGAGAAATTGGTTTGAAATATTTGACATTATACACTTTCTCAATTGAAAATTGGAATCGTCCGAAAGTAGAAGTAGAGGCTTTGATGGGATTGATGGTGGATGCGATTGTACGGGAAACGTCCGATTTGATGAGGCAGAATGTTCGAGTAAAGGTGATTGGTCATACAGTGGATCTGCCGGAAAGAGTGTGGCAGAAGATGGAGGGATTAGTAAAACAGACTGCCGGGAATACGGGGGTGACTTTGATATTGGCACTCAGTTATAGTGCTCGTTGGGAAATTTTGGAAGCGGCGAAGAAATTAGCGATAGACTATAAATCGGGAAAAATAGCGAAAATAGAGGAGGTAATGGACAATGCGTTTAGTTGTTACTTGACAACAAACGGTATCCCGGATCCTGATTTATTAGTGCGAACAAGTGGAGAATGTAGGTTGAGTAATTTTTTACTTTGGCAATGTGCATACACTGAATTTTATTTTATCGATAAATTTTGGCCTGATTTTGAAAAAGATGATTTATATTTGGCAATCCGTAATTTCCAAACAAGGGAGAGACGATTTGGAAAGACAGGGAAGCAAATAAAAGCAGAAAATGAAAAATGACGATCGTTTATTTGTTGAATATTTTAATGCAGCCGGAGGTTGTTAAAAAAGGATATATGATAAGAAAGGTGATTCTTGGTTTTCTAATAACTTTTTTCTGTGTTTGTCAGGTGATGGCACAAGCAACAGATACACTCTCTCAGCCGGAGGTGTATTATTCAAATCCAAAAACCTATGAAATTGGAGGTATTGAAGTATCGGGGATTGGTGAACAGTATGATCCGGAAACATTGATCCAATTGTCGGGTTTGCATATTGGAGCGGAAATAAAGATTCCGGGCGATGCTATTACAAAATCGATCAGACGGCTTTATGAACAAGGTCTATTTTCGAATATATCGATTGCTGTGGATCGTTTTGAAGGGAATAAAGTATTTTTGATTCTGCATTTGATCGAACGACATAAATTGTCAAAAATCAATTATATCGGCATCAAAAAGTCGGAAGAAAATAAGATTAAAGAAAAAATCAATCCGACACCTGGAACACAGGTGACAGATAATATGATTTCTAATTTACAGCATATTGTAGAGAAATACTTTAAGGAAAAAGGTTATTATAACATTGATATAAAAGTATTACAGCGAGATGATTCGGAGCATCCAAATTTTGTTATTTTAGATGTCACGATTGAGCGAAAAAGTAAAATCAAGATTAGTGAAGTGATGATTGCCGGCAACAAAGAGATTCGTACCGGTAAATTGAAGGCGGCGATGAAAAAAACGAAAGAGAAATCTTTTGTGAATTTCTTTAAATCAGCTAAGTATATTGAAAACAACTTTGAAGAGGATAAATACAACTTGTTGGATAGATACAATGAATTGGGGTATCGGGATGCTTCAATTCTTGCAGATAGTGTCGTTCAGGTATCTCCGAATCGGGTAAAGATCTATATTGATGTGGAGGAAGGAAATAAATATTATTACAATGATATTACGTGGGTGGGTAATACGGTGGTGGATGCGGACAAATTATCTCGTTTGCTGAATATAAATAAGGGAGATGTCTATAATAAAAAATATTTCAAAGAACGCTTGCAAGATGATGACGATGCGGTAGGAAACTTTTTTTATCTGAATCAGGGATATTTGTTTTATCGGGCGATGCCGATTGAAACCGTCGTGGGGAAGGACTCTATTAATGTGGAGATTCGGATGGTTGAAGGTCCGCAGGCATCCATTGATCGGGTTATTATTAAGGGAAACGATCGAACACACGAACACGTGATTCGTCGGGAATTGTACACCTATCCGGGCGAATTGTTTAGTCGGGATGAAATTATCCGAAGTGTGCGTGAATTAGCAAATTTGGGACATTTCGATCCGGAACAGATTGTTCCGGAACCTTTACCTAATCAGGAAGCAGGAACAGTAGATTTGATATATAAGCTGGTAGAAAAGGCGAATGATAAAATTGAAATATCAGGAGGTTGGGGGGCCGGTATGATTATCGGTTCGCTGGGCTTGACTTTCACCAATTTTTCTATGCGTAATATATTTAATTTGGATTCTTACCGACCTTTACCGCAAGGAGATGGGCAGACGTTGAGTTTGAAAGCTCAGACAAATGGTAAATATTATTCTTCTTTCAGCGTTTCGTTTCGAGAGCCGTGGTTAGGAGGGAAGAAGCCTAACTCTTTGAGCGTATCGGCTTATTATTCTCGTCAGACCGGTTATTCTCGTGGCTATTATAACTCTTATTATGCGGGAAGTTCGGCGAAAGATATGTATGATGATACTCAGTTGATGACGACTTTTGGTTTGAGTGCCGGATTGGGACGTCGGGTGACTTGGCCGGATGATTATTTTACATTGTATACGGAAGTTTCTTATCAGCGGTACACCTTGAAGAATTGGCCCTATTATATTATTAGTAATGGAAATTCTAATAATTTGTCGTTTGCTGTTTCGATGAGAAGAAGTTCCATAGATAATCCGTTATATACAAGAAAAGGTTCTGATTTTACTTTGGGATTAACCTTTACTCCGCCATATTCGTGGTTTACGGATAAAAATTATGCAAGCCCTAACATTAAAGACAAGGACAAATATCGTTGGATTGAATTTCATAAATGGAAATTTCAGGGCAAGGTGTTTATGCCTTTGGATAAAAATGAAAAATTGGTATTATACACTGGCATACAGTATGGATATTTGGGGCATTTTGATAAAAATAAGCGTTCTCCATTTGAGGGATTTGAAATGGGAGGAGACGGAATGTCAGGATATAGTTTGTATGGGCGTGAATATGTAGGATTACGAGGATATGAGAACGGTTCTTTGACGAATGCGGGGTCGAGCTTTTTGGCTCCCAATGCTTCAGATGCCAGTCTTTATTCTAAATTGACGATGGAAATGCGTTATCCGATTTCTTTAGCACAATCAGCGACTATTTATGCTTTAGCATTTTTGGAAGCCGGTAACTCTTGGTATGAAATGAAGGATTTTGAACCATTCAACTTGTATCGCTCTGCGGGAGTCGGTTTGCGTGTATTCTTGCCTATGTTTGGTCTATTGGGAATAGACTGGGGATATGGATTTGATAACGTTCCGGGACGTCCGGGGGCTGCCGGTTCTCAGATACATTTTGTATTAGGACAAGAATTTTAATTGAATATTTATTAGCAATGGGTGCTTTGTATGAGAGATAAATATAATCTTTGCTTTTCACTTTTCAAAATCCGATTGAAAAGTGGATTAATTTTATTATTTTTGTCCTGTGTATTCAGTTTGACTTATGGACAAAGTGGAACACGTTATGCTTTTGTTAATTTGGAATATATCTTGAATAACATTCCTGACTATGC
>JAVXFZ010000076.1:5532-11675 GCA_036657595.1 Odoribacter sp.
TTCAGTCAAGAAAGTGACAGAAGAATAGATGACTTATTCATTGTTTTAAGAGTATAGGTTTATGAATGTTTTTGTTTGTATTTTGAAATAAAATGATTTGATTTTAGAAACAAAACATAAATGATTTCCGATTACTTCTTAATTCAATCGAGCTTTAATAAATAAATAGAACGAATCAACAAAACTCAAAATTATGAAGAATACGATTAAATTATTTGTACTTATTGCGTTTGCATTTAGCGCAATGGCTGTTTCTGCTCAACAAAAATTGGGACATATTGAAACCCAAAAATTAATTCAGGCAATGCCCGAAATGGCTACTGCACAGAAGACATTGCAGACAAAGCAAGATGAGGTAGAAAAAGAGCTGACAAATATGAAAGAACAATTCCAAACGAAGTTGGCTGATTATTCTGAAAAATCTAAAACTTATTCGGATGTGATTAGAAATTCCAAAGAACAGGAATTACAGGAATTGCAGCAGAGAATACAACGTTTTCAGGAAATTGCTTTAGCTGAGTTAGAGAAATCACAGAAAGAATTGATGCAGCCGGTAATGGATAAAGCATTGAATGCGATCAAAGAGGTGGCCAAAGAAAATGGCTTTACTTATATTTTTGATATGAGTTCAGGTGTTTTGCTTTATGCCGCAGAGAATTCTCAGGATATTTTACCATTAGTAAAAACAAAATTGGGACTTCAATAAATTTTTCAGATACAAAAATAGCCGCCTAATGGGCGGCTATTTTTGTATCTGAAAGACTTATTGAGTGAAAGAATGGAAAATGGAAACTGAAAATATAGGTGTCTTTGACTCTGGATACGGAGGTCTGACTGTACTAAAAGAAATTGTGAGAGTTCTGCCACAATATAACTATATTTATTTAGGGGATAATGCCCGAGCTCCTTATGGAACTCGTTCGTTTGAAGTGGTATACCAATATACAGAAGAAGCGGTTTGTAAGCTTTTTGAAATGGGATGTCGGTTAGTTATATTGGCTTGTAATACTGCTTCGGCTAAAGCTTTGCGGACCATACAACAGGTCGATTTGCCACATCTTGCACCGGATAAGAGGGTATTAGGGGTGATACGTCCCAGTGTTGAGGCTTTGGCTGCTTCTTCCAAGAATGGTCATATTGGAATATTAGGTACACGAGGAACAGTAGCTTCTGAATCCTACCCGTTAGAAATAGAGAAATTGTATGGAACGGAAAAATTTCGAATCACACAATTAGCCTGTCCGATGTGGGTACCCTTGGTTGAAAACAATGAATTAAGTGGAGAAGGTACTGAATATTTTGTGAGAAAATATACGGAAGAATTATTGACTATTGATCCGAAAATAGATACCGTTATTTTGGGATGTACGCATTATCCATTGTTACGTTCTTTGATTGCTCGTTTTATGCCACCTTCTGTGCAGATTATCAGTCAGGGACCTATTATTGCAAATAGTCTTGCGGATTATTTATTTCGTCATTCGGAAATAGAGAAGAAATTGGGTAAAAATGGAAATATAAGCTATTATACGACTGAAAAGACTGAGTTCTTTGACAGAATGGCAGGGATGTTTTTGAATACAGAGGTATCGTCAAAGAGAATTATTATGTGAGGGAGGAATTTTTTATTTCGTGTTTAATCTTTTCACGACTTAATGCGTAGCACATTTCGGTATATTGTAATTTATTTTTTTCTATCTTTGAACAGGATAAACATTTTTAGAAGACTTGTGTGCAAGGCTTCAACGATTAAATAAATTTATAATGCAGCGGAGGCTGCTTGATATTCTATGACAGAACAGGAACAGATCAAAGAGGCTTTTGAAGATTTGCTGAAATCAATGAAGAAAGATACTTCTAAAGAGAATAAGCAAAAGATAAAGGAGGCTTTTGAGTTTGCTAATGAAGCTCACAAAGGCGTGCGAAGGAGATCCGGAGAACCCTATATTATGCATCCTCTGGCAGTAGCAAAGATTGCTGTAGGGGAAATAGGATTGGGGACTACTTCGGCTATTGCGGCTTTATTGCACGATGTCGTAGAGGATACAGACTATACCGTAGAAGATATTTCTAATCTTTTCGGTCCAAAGGTAGCAGCGATTGTTGATGGACTGACAAAGATCAGTGGGGTGATGGGTTCGGATACCAGCCAGCAAGCTGAGAGTTTTCGAAAAATGATTCTGACATTGGCGGATGATGTGCGGGTGATTCTGATAAAAATTGCAGATAGGCTCCACAATATGCGTACCTTGGCATCTATGCCGGAACACAAACAGGTGAAAATTTCTAGTGAAACGCTCTTTATATATGCTCCTTTAGCGCATCGAATGGGGCTTCACGCTATCAAGACTGAATTAGAAGACCTGAGTATGAAATATGAGCATCCGGAGGAATACGGGGTGCTTGATCAGAAAATAGAAGCTTACGAACACCAATTTTCTGCTTTATTTGAAGAATTTATCAAACCGATCCGTCAGAGTTTGAGCGATAATGAATATGAGTATACAATTACAGCTCGTACAAAAAGTGTCTATTCGGTATGGTTGAAGATGCAAAAGAGAAATATTCGTTTTGATGAGATCTACGATTTATTGGCTGTTCGTATTGTTTTTAAGCCTAAACCACCTCAACCCGAAAAATGGCAGTGTTGGAATATTTATTCACTGATCACTGATATCTATAGTCCGAAGCCCGAAAGAATTAGGGATTGGGTGAGTGTTCCCAAAGCCAATGGATATGAGGCTTTGCATTTGACGGTGATGGGACCTGAAGGGCAGTGGTTTGAAGTACAAATTCGTTCTGAACGGATGGATGAGATTGCAGAGAAGGGATTTGCTGCGCATTGGAAATACAAAGGAGAGGGGGAAAGTTCGGAATTAGACAAATGGTTGTCAGGAATCAAGGAAATTTTAGACCAGCCGGACGCGACCGCTTTAGAATTTTTGGATGAATTTAAATTGAATCTTTTTGCAAAAGAGATTCGGGTATTTACTCCGAAAGGCTATATGAGAACTTTGCCTAAAGGAGCCACTGCATTGGATTTTGCTTACGATATACATACAGAAATAGGAAACACCTGCATCGGTGCAAAAGTAAATCACAAACTGATGCCTATGAGTCATAAATTGGCGAGTGGCGATCAAGTTGAAATTCTGACCAGTGATAAACAAAAGCCCCAAAAAGAATGGCTTGATTTTGTTGTAACTGCTAAAGCCCGCACGCATATTAATGCCACTTTTAAGAAATACAGACGGGAACAGATGCGTAACGGTATGATTGTATTTGATGGAGTGGTCAAGAAAATGAATTTACTGCCGACTTTTGAACCTTTGAAAAAAGCACTCAGTGCTTATAGTCTTTCCAATAAAGATGACTTATATGTAGAAATAGGTAAAAATATCATTACTGAAGAGGAATTAGAAAAAATATTAAGAAAAAAATCGGAGAATAAATTTATTAAATATTGGAAACTGCAATTTTTATGGAGTGGGAAAGAAGCAGATGGGAAGAAAAAAGATACAAACAATGTTCTAATAGATGCTAATTCGGATATCGTGATTGCTCCTTGCTGTAATCCTATTCCGGGAGATGATGTGGTTGGTATGAGTATTGCCGGTACGAAAGTTACCGTCCATAAGCGTTCTTGTCCGGAGGCAATCCGACTGATGTCCAGCTTTGGCGATAAAATAGTTCCTGTAAAATGGGTCAGCCACAAACTAATGTCTTTTTTAGCGGTTATAAAAATAACAGGTATTGATTCACAGGGAATTGTCAGTGAGATTACAACATTGATAGCTAAAGAAAACAAAGTAAATATGCGAATGCTGCATTTTGATGCACGGGAGGGAATTTTTGAAGGAATCATTCATTTATATGTACACAATACAGTTGATTTAAATAACATTGTTGCTGAAATATCACAGTTAAAAGAAGTCGAAACGGTGATTAGATTGGAAAATGAAGAAAAATAGATACACAAACTAAAGTTTTAGACAGCTTCTTTCAAAACAATTACAAACTTATAAAAAAGTCAATTGACTTAATGGCTGTTGGGATATGGAAAAAATAAAAGAAACAGTAAAGGAGATTTTTACTGCATATTTGCAGCAAAAAGGGCATAGAAAAACTCCGGAGAGATATGCTATTTTAGATGAAATTTATTCTCATTCAGGGCATTTTGATATAGAATCTTTATATGTTTTTATGAAAAATAAAAACTATCGGGTGAGTCGTGCCACACTTTATAATACCATTGAATTATTATTGGATTGTAAATTAGTCATCAAACATCAGTTTGGTAATAATATGGCTCAATTTGAAAAAGCCTTTAATACTGAGGAGCACGAACATTTAATTTGCCAGAAATGTGGTAAAGTTGAAGAATTTACAGATATCCGTATTGATGATGTGGTTGAACACATTCAGGATAAATATCATTTTTCCGTGCACCACCATTTATTGTACATTTACGGGCTTTGCAAAGACTGTCAGAAGAAAAATGGAAAAGCATAATCTTGGTGGAGAGTAGACGGGAAATTAGTGAGAAAATTAAACATTCAATATTCAACAGCTTTTCTTTTCATAAGAGGGAAAATTTATATAATTTTGTCAACTGTGTTTCCCCGAAATATTGTTTTGGGAAAACTATTTTTGTGAAATAAAAAAAGATACAGATGAAAGTAGATGTATTACTTGGATTACAATGGGGAGATGAGGGAAAAGGTAAAGTTGTGGATGTTTTGACTCCTAAATATGATGTGGTAGCCCGTTTTCAAGGTGGCCCGAATGCTGGACACACATTAGAATTTGGAGGACAAAAATACGTTCTTCGTTCAATTCCTTCCGGCATTTTTCAAGGTGGTAAAATGAACATTATTGGCAATGGGGTAGTACTTGATCCCGTATTATTCAAGCAAGAAGCCGAGAGTCTTGCTGTTAGTGGTCACGATTTGACGAAGCAACTGTGTATTTCCAAGAAAGCTCATTTGATTATGCCGACCCATCGGATGCTTGACGCAGCCTATGAGGTGGCAAAAGGAGATGCTAAAATCGGTACTACGGGGAAAGGCATTGGTCCGACCTATACTGATAAAGTGAGCCGTAATGGATTGCGAGTAGGTGATCTTCTGCATCATTTCGATGAAAAATATGCCATAGCTAAAGGCAAACACGAAGCGATCCTCAGCGCGTTAAATTACAAATATGATATTACCGAGCTTGAAAAAGAATGGTTTGAAGCACTTGAATATCTGAAACGCTTCCGCTTGATCGATAGCGAGCACGTCATTAATAACTTATTAAAAGAAGGTAAATCTGCCTTGGCAGAAGGTGCACAAGGTACAATGTTGGATATAGATTTTGGTTCCTATCCTTTTGTAACTTCCTCTAACACCATTTGCGCCGGAGCTTGTGCCGGATTGGGTGTCGCTCCTCGTAATATTGGAGAAGTATATGGCATCTTCAAGGCTTATTGCACGCGGGTTGGTGCTGGTCCTTTCCCGACAGAATTATTTGATAAAACGGGAGAAAAAATGTGTACCATTGGACGAGAGTTTGGTTCTGTGACCGGACGTAAACGTCGTTGTGGTTGGATTGATCTTGTTGCTTTGAAATATGCTATTATGATTAACGGTGTATCTCAATTAATTATGATGAAAAGCGATGTGCTGGATGATTTTGAAACCATAAAAGTTTGTGTTGCTTATTCCATTGATGGGAGGGAAACAGATGAATTCCCGTTTGATATTTGTGATGAGGTAGAGCCGGTGTACACGGAATTACCGGGTTGGAAGACTGATATGACAAAAATGACATCTGAAGACGAATTCCCGGAAGAATTTAATGCTTATTTGAGCTTTTTAGAAGAAGAACTTGGCGTTCCCGTAAAGATCGTTTCTGTCGGACCTGATCGAGAGCAAACGATTATCCGTTATGAAGATTAAAAAAAAGAGCCGTTAAGGCTCTTTTTTTTTAATCATAGAGAGACATATACTTCAAGATGCAACGTCAGGTGATATATAATAATCACTCCATAGCATTCCCTAAAAAAATTCTAAGAAAAACCTGCTTGAAAGTCTATTTGATTTTGAATAAAATCAGGATACCTATACTTTAATGAAATAAGTCAATAAACTTATGAATGA
>JAVXFZ010000077.1:0-11546 GCA_036657595.1 Odoribacter sp.
AAACTCCAATATTTCATTCCCAAAATCTTTCCCCGATACATTCCTTTGATATCCACCAACACGGCGTTGTCATAGGTCAATGAGTGAAAGAATTTCTCGTCCAAATCTTTGTAGGCATCGTGCGACACGGCGACGATGACGGCATCGTAGTTATCACGAGGTTTTTCGATCAGCTTAAAGCCGTACATTTTTTTCACCTCTTCCGAATCGGCATAAGCATCCATCACATCGACATCTACCCCAAAATCCTTCAATTCGTTGATGATATCGACGACTTTGGAATTTCGGATGTCTGCTACATTTTCTTTGAAGGTCATTCCCATCACCAATACACGGGCTCCTAAAATGCCTTTGCCCATAGCGATCATTTTCTTTACCAATTTCTTAGCGATATAGCCGCCCATCGTGTCGTTGATGAACCGACCGGCACTGATGATCTGAGAGTGGTATTTCAATTCGTTGGCTTTGTAAACCAAGTAGTAAGGATCTACACCGATGCAATGCCCTCCTACTAATCCCGGATAGAACTTCAGGAAATTCCATTTCGTTCCGGCAGCTTCCAATACATCGTAAGTATTGATGCCGATCCGACTGAAGATGATGGACAATTCATTCATCAAGGCAATGTTGACATCCCGCTGGGTGTTTTCGATGATCTTTGCCGCCTCTGCCACTTTGATAGAGGGTGCCCGATGTACTCCGGGCTTTACGACCAATTCGTACACTTGCGCGATGGTATCCAAGGCTTCGGCATCACAGCCGGAAACTATTTTGATGGTATTGGGCAAGGTATGTACTTTCTCGCCCGGATTGATCCGCTCCGGTGAGTATCCGATTTTAAAATCAATGCCGCCTTTCAAACCGGAGATTTCTTCTAAAATAGGTAAACAGTCTTCTTCCGTACAGCCCGGATAAACGGTGGATTCGTAGACGACATAATCACCTTTTTTCAGTGCTTTAGCCACCGAACGCGTTGCTGCCAACAAAGGTGTCAAATCCGGTTGGTTGTGATCGTCGATGGGGGTCGGTACGGCTATGATAAAAAAGGATGCTTTCCGCAATTCGTCAATGGAAGAGGTGAACGTTATATTTGCCTGTTCAAAAGCCGTATGTTCTAATTCTTTGCAAGGATCTATTCCCTGACGCATTTTAGCCAAGCGATCTTCGTTGATATCAAAACCGATGACAGCTATTTTTTTCGCAAATTCCAAGGCGATCGGCAATCCGACATACCCCAGTCCGACCAAAGCTAATTGGGCGTTTTTATTAATTAATTCGTTGTACATTATTAAATGATGTTGAGGATCAAACGTTGAAGACCTATTGTTTATAAAAATCCCGTATGCAGGAAATAACCAAATCCTGCTGTTCAGGCGTTATTTCCGTATCAATAGGCAATGAAAGCACTGAATCAGCCAATTTCTCTGCTATCGCTAAAGAACCGGCAGCACGAGTGATCGCTTGAAATGCCTCTTGCCGTTGCAAGGGCAAGGGATAATAGATCATTGCCGGTATGCCTGCCTCTTCTAAGTGTTTTTTCAAAGCATCGCGTTTCCCCTCTAATACTTGCAAGGTATATTGGTGATACACGTGCGAGGAGTAAGGCATTTCTGCCGGAGTCACCAAGCCGGCAAGTCCCTTTAACTGCTCAGTATAATATTGTGCTGCCTGATAACGGGCGTGACTGTACCGATCCAGGTGTTTTAATTTTACATCCAAAATAGCCGCCTGCAAGGTATCTAAACGGGAATTACAGCCCAATACGGTATGGTGGTATTTGACCTTCTGACCGTGGTTAGCGATCATCCGAATCTTTTCCGCCAGCACATCGTCATTGGTCATTAAAGCACCGCCGTCGCCGTAAGCACCTAAATTTTTAGAAGGAAAGAAGGAGGTGCAACCAATATCCCCCATCGTACCCGTTTGCTTTTTCCGACCATCGCTGAATACATATTCCGCTCCGATCGCCTGTGCATTGTCCTCCACCACGTATAGATGATGTTTCCGGGCAAATGCCATCATCGGTTCCATATCGCAACTCTGTCCGAACAAATGTACCGGAACAATCGCTTTCGTCTTAGGGGTCAAGGCTTTCTCAATATGAGCCACTGTCATATTGAAGGATGCCTCATCCACATCTACCATCACGGGGGTGAGACCCAAGAGTCCGACTACTTCTGCCGTTGCCACGTAAGTAAATGCAGGGACGATCACTTCGTCGCCTCTTTTTAATTCCAACGCCATCAGAGCAATCTGCAAAGCATCCGTACCGTTGGCACAAGGGATCACGTGTTTCGCACCCGTGTAGGCAGCCAAATGTCCCGCAAATTCTTTGACTTTCGGTCCGTTAACGAATGCCGTCGTGTCCAAAACTTTTTGGATCTCTGCATTGATCTCTTCCCGTATGTGATCGTATTGACCTTTGAGGTCTACCATTGTCAATTTCATATCCATCGCCGCCGTCTTATCTATCCCAGCCAAAAGGATGTGCCACCAAAGGTAATTTTGCCAAAGGATGATAATCTCCTTTTAGTCCTATCGGTGTCGCATTCCGAATGTCGTGGACAATATGAATGCAATTACGCACCTCGTCCAATCCGAAGCCTTCGCCGGAAAGGATGTGTTTGTAACTTTCCGTATGTAATTCGGTAAATCCTTCGCTAAATTCAAATTCTTCGCCTTCAATCCGAATGGAACGGAAGGTTCGCTTTTCGCCCTGCACTGCATTTTCAGGCAGATTCTCGGCATTAATGCTCAGAAAATAACGTACCCGAGCTTTCTCTAAGCCCAAGAAACCCGCTACCCGGTCGTGACTTTTCACGTGGACAATATTTTCTTTCACCGGACCAAAAATCCAAGTCAGCATATCATAAAAATGCACACCAATGTTAGTAGCCACCCCACCGCTTTTCCGAACATCTCCCTTCCAGCTGGTGTAATACCAATTCCCCCGCGAAGTGATATAGGTCAAATCTACATCATACACTTTGTCTTTGGGACCTTCGTCTATCCGTTTTTTCAACGCCTTGATGGATTCGTGCAATCGGAGTTGCAATATATTATTAACCCGATGTCCGGTTTCTTTTTCCACTTCCGCCAACGCGTCAATGTTCCAAGGATTTAAAACCAAGGGCTTCTCACAAATCACATCCGCCCCCAGCCGTAAGGCGTAACGAATATGGGCATCGTGCAGGTAATTGGGCGTACAGATAGAAACTAAATCTATTTTTTTATCGGTATTCTTCAATTTAGAACAATGGCGATCGAACAATTCCATCTCCGTAAAGAACGACGACTCAGGGAAAAAACTATCCATAATCCCCACACTATCAAATTTATCATACGCAGCGACCAACCGATTACCGGTGTCTTTCATCGCACGTAAATGACGTGGCGCGATATAACCCGCTGCCCCTATCAGTGCAAAATTTTTCATTCAAAAATTTTTATAAGTATATGATTGAGAATGATTGTAATCTTTACAAATAATACCAATAGACCTATTTTGTCCAAATCAAGAGCATTTTATCGGATGCTGAAAAATAGTCCGTTATTTCTTCTGTCGGAATCAACGTATATTGAATTTTTCGTTCGATCAATTTTTCAACCTTATGCAGTAACTGAATAAAATAATCGGTATCAATCTGATTTCCGGAAATCACCAATTCAAGATGATCGGCATCTTTCCCTACGGCAAAATCTCCCCGTATCCAAACTTTATCAACATCTCCCACCCGTTCGATCACCTCTTCGATGACCTGAGTGATGCCACTGTGTGTCAAAACCAAATTGTGAATATCGTTGAAAAGCGGATGACGACGATTAGCGCAGTAGACTTTTTTATTCCCTTCTGCTTCAGAAATCAACAAACCGGCATCTTCAAGGTGATTCAACTCCAAACGGATGGCATTGGTCGATTCCCCAAACTCATCCGCAAGTCCACGCAAATAGGCTTTCATAGAAGAATTTAGAAAGAATTTGACCAGCAATTTGATCCTTGTCTTGGAGGTGATTAAACTATCCAACATCCGTTAAATCTGATGATATTTTGAAATGATTTTAATAGATCGAAAGCCCTTATTATCTGACAGCTTCGCCCGGTAAGTCCCACCGCAGAGGCAGAACAGAATAGCATAAAAGTAAAAAAATGCGAAACACCACTACTTGATTCCGCGCAACAAATGTACTCATAAAAAAAACAAATTTCAAAAAAATAAATCTAATTCTTATTTATTATTTATTTCATACTCATTGTCAGACGATTAAATAACAAAATATACTTTAGCCGGTGGATCATTTTTACAAACTTTTTAAAGAAGGATAAGCCTCCTTTTATTAAAAAAATTTGATTTTTATTTGAAATATATGTTATTTTCCATACATTTATAGTGTCATTACGTGAATCTTGGGGAAAAGTGTTATGTATCACTAATAAGAATAAATATGGATTCATTTGAGGCTTACATTAGAGAGATTCAGACAGCAGATGTAGTGTTATATAAGAATGGTAAATACCATTTTATGTTCAATAAAACGACAGATATTCGTCAGTATGAGAATTTCTTGTTTGAAAAAGAGCTTGCATTCATCAACGACTACACCAAAAAAAACAATTCCTTCGATAACTGTTTGAAGAAAAAAATTTATTTGGCACATCTAAATCGGGCAAAATGCCATTTTATTTGTCAAGAAAACCAACCTCCTGTGCATAAAAACCTACACATCATAGACGGGAAGCAAGACGTGGCAAAAGAAGACTTACCCCCGGAAATCCAAAAAGACATTGATCAGTTTATCCTGCAACAATATGCCAACATCCACGAGATCTGTTCCGTTATGTTCAACGACAGCTATCCCTTTCCTTATCGTTGGAACGGCAAGCCCTCGCAATTGCTTGAATTGTGTCATTCTCTACTCGCTTGTCAATTTATCGTTCCCATCGAAAGCACAAGCACCCAACAAGATTGGTATAGATTCACCTTTAAGCTTTTTCACGCTCCGGCTCCCAAATATATTTACCAAATCATTTACAAGCTGATCAATCGGAAGCACCCATCCAGTTTTCTAACAAAACTCAGAAATAAATATATAAAATTTGTGGAGGAGGAAGCAGGGTGAATGTTAAATGAATACACAGAAGGACGGATCCTTTTTTCAGCTACTCCGCAAGAGCAAGCCTTTATTCGTTCGTAAAAGTGTCGAAACGATGCGCTCACCACGAGTAGCCTGTTTTTGGAGAGAAAAAATATTTTTTACATAAATAAAACATTATAAAACAAACAGATAGCTCTTATTTTGTTTTTTATTGAAGGAAAAAAGAGGATAGTAGCCAATTCGGCGATGTTGCGGGATATAAATTTGCTAAACAAGAAATGTTGAATAAGAAACACTAAATGTTATGCAAATGAAAAATCATCTTTTTTCCGGTACATTCGCCGGACGCAGTGTGAAACAATTACACTGTCACAAACAAAGCAGCCGGCTGGAATATCCGGAATTGATTATCCTGCATTATACGGCAGGAGGAAATGCAATGTCATCCGCCCAGTATCTGGCACGTTCGGATACCGACCGATCTGCTCACCTCGTCATTGCCCGTGACGGCGGTATCATACAAGTGTTGCCTTTTGACACCATCGCGTGGCACACCGGGCAAAGTGAATACAATGGCAGAACAAATTTAGACCACTTTTCGCTGGGAATCGAGTTAGACAATGCCGGAGAATTGCACCGCCGCAAGGGACGTTTTTACTCGTGGTTTAACAAAGAGTATATGCCCGATGAAGTATATACCGATTGTGAAAACGGACGTGCCCGCTATTGGCACCGATACACGAAGGAACAGATAGACACCACCCTGCTTGTCTGCGACCTGCTGATTAAAACGTATCCGATCCGGGAGGTGTTGCGACATTCGGAGGTCAACAAACACAAGCTGGATCCGGGACCTGCCTTTCCACTCGAATCGCTCCTCCCTTCCTTGAAAACAGAACACAGGCAATCAGTCGGTTGAGTTTTTCTCCCTTTAAAGGCTATTCAATCGCTACCACCTCGTTTGAGAATCGTTTGAATATCGCTACCCTCCGGTCGTATCCTCGTCGTTGTCCCTTCGAATCCTCGTCGTTTCAAAACGAAGAGAACACAGCGGGAATAGATGGAGGACACAACTATAAACACAACAGGATCAAGCGATTGTATGGATATTTATATTTGCAAACTTAAATCTATGAATGATGGCACTCTTTAATTCCCCCTTTTTCAAAAAACTGAAAGGTCATTTTGATCGTTGGGTATTCTATGAAAGCAAAGGTCAGCAACGCATTCGGCGACAAATTGAAAAGAAACCGCTTCCGCCCACGAATCTACAAATTTTACAAAGACACCGAATGCGTTCAGCCATCGCCTTTTATCGGGCAAATACCGATAAACAGTTGCGTTGGATCTGGAAGAAAAAAGCAGCGGGAATGGTGATGTCGGGGTATAATTTGTTCATCGGCAGCAACATCGCAGCCTTTGACAGAAATTGCCGGATTGTCGATTATTCCCTGCTGCACATCAGCACAGGAAGTCTTGAACTCCCCCCATATTTCCGACTGCAATCCTGCACAGAAAGCGAGGTGATTCTAAACTGGCAAAAAGGTGTACCGGAAAATTCCGATCGAAATAAAGATCAGCTAATGGCTGCCTATTTGACAAACGACGGTTGTTTTTCGCTAAAATGGCTCCCCCTCACCGGCGTTTACCGAAAAGACGGGCAAGCGATCTTAAACATTCCGGAATGGACAAAAGGAGAGATTCACCTGTATTGTTTTTTTGCAAATCGCAAGCAAGAAAAATATTCTCCCGAAAAATATTTTCAGCTTCGGCGATAAAAATGTGTTAAAAAATTTGGATTTCGGGTATTTTTGATTATATATTTGCAACACACGATGATTGAGATCACCCCCATCGTTTCAACAGCCCCCGTTTTCGGGTCGCGCATTCAGATCGCTCGTTGTAGCTTCCCTCTTTTTAAAAATCATATTGTTTTATTTAAAATTTGAATGTTATGGCAATTTTTGAATCTTTTTTATTGGGTAATCTCAACCAAAAACTGGCGAATTTAGTGATGTTCCGCTCACGGGGCAAGGGTGTGGTACGCGGGAAACCGTTAAATGTGAAAAATCCCCGCACACCGAGTCAGCTCACCCAGCGTGCCAAGATGAAGCTTTTGATTGATTTATCGCGGCATTTCTCGCCCATTATCCGAAGCAGTTTTGTAGAACATCCTCACGCTGAAACGGTGTACAACACTTTTGTACGGGTGAATATGCCGAATGTCGTTGTTGACTCCGCATTTCAGGCAACGTTGGAATTTAGTGATATTTTATGTGCCAATGGTATTCTTGAGAAGCCGGATGTAACGGCAACGTCGGATGAAGTGGGACTCGTCTTTAAACAGGAGGCGCAAACGGCCGACGGTACAATGGCAATGGACGATGTTGTGTATGTCGGTTTGTATGAAACGGTACAGAAATCCGCCCGTTTGGTACAGATCGGGGAACGGGGAAGCGCACATAGTATAGAGTACCTGATGCCTAAGCACTGGATAAAAACGAATATACAGATTTACGCTTTTGCTGTGAGCAAGTCCAAACGGCATAGTTCTTCGACACTTTATGTCACTTTATCCTAAGCTGTTTTTTCTATGACACCGGTCGTAGGAATCTAAATTGAGAGGGGAGCAGAAAATTTGTTCTACTCCCCTCTCTTCAATATCCCAGCTTCCACACTCTTCCCCCCGGCGGTATTTCGATTTGTCCGCTTTGAAGCAGTTCTTTTTATTTTTTATGCCTGATTTCCGATAAAACCGGTTTTACCAATACATACCCGCAACCGACAAACAAGCCGAGAAAGAGCGAGGCGAGTATGATCAGTCCGCGTTTGGGTTTAGAGGGATCCGTCGGCACAACGACCGGCTCGATGACCGTCAGTATCGGCATATCTTCCTTGACCTGCATTTTCGCTTTTTCCCGTTGTTGTACGATGTCGGAATAGAGCCCGAAGAACAATTCGTAATCATTGGTCAGGATTTTTTCTTCGGTTTCTAACTGTATGGAGGACTGATTTTTGTTTTGTTCCCGAAAATCAATCAAAGCCTGCTGCTTTTGTTCCAAGTCGTGTTTGACTTCCACGTAGCGTCCTTCAATAAAGTCAAGCCCCGCTTGCGCTTTGGCAATTCTAAATTTTGCAATATAGTTTTGCAGCATTTGTTGCATCTGATATGCCATACGGGCAGCCATTTGCGGATCGTCCATATCCACCGATAATTTCAGGTAGCCATCTTTGTTGTTGAGTTCAATGTTCAAAGCTTTCTTTAAATACCCCAAACACTTTTCTTCCTCCTTTGAGAGTTGCTGAACTCCCACCGTAGTGCCGTGATCATCCGTCATTTTCTGTTTGTTCTGAAAAATCAGGTAGTCGTAAAAAGAAAGGGAATCTTTTCCCCGATCAGAAAATAAAGGGGCATAGATTAATTCTTTCTGAAAAGGTACACTGAAAAGAATATCCGGATACATCGAGGGGGTGACAATACGGGTGTTCCGCATATCTGCGATGTTCGTACTTTGAAAAGCAGACATTCCTTCGACACTGATCCGCGTGGTTTTATCCTCTACCTCAAGTCCTAAGGTGCAACGGGCAGTGTATTTACGAGGCAAGAGAAAGGCGGTGGCGCTACCTGTCAGCAAAAAAATAAGCACAATCCCTCCGATCACTTTGCGTCGCCGCCATAGCTTAGCTATGACTTCGATCAAATCGATTTCTTCGTTTTCCATTCTATGATATTACTCAGTTGTTGTTGTTTGCTATTGAAATTCCCGTTTCAAAAAAGCTTTGCAAAAATATAAAAAATTAAAGAATAAATTCGATTGTATGCCTTGTGTTTGTTATTATTTATTTAACATTTTTCAGGTAACCATTTTCTCAGTCGTTTACAACCGGAAACCTGTGCCATAAAAGGGAGTGTCAGTACCAATCCGATTCCGAAGAAGCCCCCCAGAAAAGTAAAAGCGACACAGATCAATCCCCGTTTTGGTTTGGAGCGTTCCAATGGAACGGAAACAGGCTCTACGATGGCGAACACGGGTGTGTTTTGTTTGACTTGTATGCCGGCTTGTTCCCGTTGTTTCGCCAGTTCGCTGTAAACGCCAAAGGCAAGGTCGTATTCATTTTTCATTCGCTCTTCGGTTGTACGAGCGACGGCAGAGGCAAAGTTACGGTTTGCATCGCGAAGTTTTGCCAATTCGTCCTGTTTAGTCTCAAATTCCTGTTTAGCTTCCGCAAAACGTCCTTCAATAAAATCAAGGTTTGCCTGCGCTTTTTCGATTTTAAATTCCGTAATGTATTTCTGCAACATCAATTGTATTTTAGCAGCCAATTGAGCAGCCGCCAAGGGTTCTTCCATATTGGCAGAGAGGGTGATGTAACCCTCTTTATCGTTGACTGTCAACAGAACTTGACTTTGCAGGATTTTTGCACACGCATCTTCTTCTTTCGACAAGATTTGTATGACACTACCGGAAGAATCAGGTAGTACAATTTCAGGTTCTTTTGCTTTGAAAGCTCCGATGATCGTCCCCGGCAATCCAATGGTGTACTTTGAAATGACACTTATCAATGAGAATTTCTGATATTCCTCACCGGTATAATAATCCAAAAGGCTCACAGGATGTTTGTATTCATCAAAATGGATGGCGGTCTGCATCAGTTCTTTCTGAAAAGGTACACTGGATAGGATTTTGGGGTAGATCTTCGGAGAGAGTACTTCCCCATTCCCCGAACTGCCCAAATTAATTCCCGCCATCGCCGCTAATCCGCCCAAACTTCCTCCCGGCGTTTTCTCACCGGTCTGAGGCACCATTGTGCAAGTGGCGGTGTATTGCTTGGCACTGAATAGCGCAACCAATATGCCTAAACAGGCAAAGATCAAGGTCACTTTCAAAATAAATTTCCGATGAAGCCAGAGTTTCCGAATGACTTCTATCAGGTCTATCTCATTGTCCGTTGATGTATCTTCTTGAGTGGTCATATCTTAAAAAATTGTTACTTCGTGTTGTTCAAGATAGAGGTTACGAGGGCAGCCATAGAGGTGGTTGAGGAAGCGATGCCCATTATCTCTGCTAATCCGACACCTTTACGAGTCGGCTTCACGGGGACGATGATTTCGCAACCGGGAGCGGCATTTGCTTTGTTAAATGTTTTTGAGCGGGCTACCGTTCCATTCATATATACAATAAACGCTCTTCGTTTTTTAGCCCGGTCAGCAAATCCTCCTCCTTGTCCAATGTAATGATTGAGTTTTGCATTTTTTGCATAGACCACGGTGTTGGGATACATCACTGCTCCACTGATCTTCACTGTCCCGGAGTATTCCGGAACGTTCAAGACGTCGCCTTCTCGCAAGACAATGTCGTAGTCGGAGCCCGGATTTTTTAATGCTTTGTTGAGTTCAATCCCCACATAATAGGTGTCGCCAATATCCAAGCGATTTACATCAACAGAGTCGCGTCCGCTTTGTTTGGTCAGTTTTAATAAGGTTTCGACACGCAGACGTTCGTCATTGTTCATTTTTCGGATTAAACGTGCTCCTGAAACATAAGCTTCGGGGGTTAATCCGCCCGCCTTTTGAATCAGATCGGATAAACGTTCGCCTTTTTTAGAAAGAACAAATTGACCTTCAAAAAGGACTTCTCCTTGTATACCCACTGTCCGCTGTATTTGATAGTCCGGAGAATTACGTACAAACACTTCATCAAAAGGTTGCAGGGTAAAATCTTTTTTGCCATCGACAATCAGTCCATCCTTCAACGTCAAGGTATAATTTTCTGACAACAACGTCCCGACAGCTGTACTCGTTGGATTTTTTATCCGGCGAGCAATGTCTATTTTCACGGTAGAAGCGGATTCTTTTAAACCTCCTGCTTGCACGATCAGATCTTCAATCGTTAGGTTGTCGGCATATTTATATGTTCCGGGAATGCCTACGGCTCCCCAAATATTGACGGAATAATCTTCCTTCAGGTCGAATATGGAAGGAATATAAAAAACATCGTTTTTGCACAAGGGTATATCTGCTACTTTTCCCTCCAATAAGCCATTGAGGTCAACGGCTATTACCTCTTGTGTCCGATTCGGTTTTTCACGATATAAGACCGCTCTATTGGTGAAAGCATCACCTCTGATGCCTTCTGATTTTTCAATCAATTGTTTGAGAGAGGTTAAATGATCACCCAAGGCGTATAATCCGGCACGATAGACTGCTCCTTTTATTTCTATCCGATTTTCAAAACGATCTAATACGGAATCGACTGAAATTTTATCTCCATCTGTTAGTATAAATTTGCCAAAGTCGGTATCTTCCACATTAAAGATTTGGTGTTCTCTCCCACTTTTTCGAATCACCCGAATAGATGTTTTGAATGCATCTCCTGAAAAACCGCCGGCATAAGAAAGTAGATTTTCAATGGTTTCCGGATTTTTCATTTCGTAGATCAAGGGACGTTTTA
>JAVXFZ010000078.1:0-11484 GCA_036657595.1 Odoribacter sp.
AAAATCAATAATTTCCCCATACTATCGCCACTTTATCGCTCCCTCAAATCCCTGTTAAATTCGGATTAAAATCATATCAAAGTCATATCAAATTCGCTCGTGAGCGAATTTGATATGACTTTGATATGATTTTACTTTATGAAAACGTTCGATTTGAGTGAGCGATAAATAGAAGGGATGTTTGAGGGATATTGGAATGATCCAATTCCATCTCAAACAAAGTGTATAAGTGGATTTATATTTTAATCTTTAATTTTTGTCCCGGCTTGATGTCCCTGACGTCGCTTTCTGAAATACCATTCCACCGCATAATGTCTTTGTTGCTGACACCGGGATATTTTTTTGCAATGCTCCAAAGGTTCTCCCCACGCCGAACGGTATAATATACGTATTCTCCATCTACGGTTTCCACTTTCGGTGCGGATGCCGTATTGTCAATTTTTCCGGTATTAACAGTTGTATTCTTATATTCTTTGGCTTTCTTTTCCGGCACATAGACCACTAATTTCTGTCCCGTATGGATTGTCATTCTACGATTCAGATTGTTCCAATATTTTAAATCAGCCAAGGTAATATTGAATTTTGTGGCAATCTCTCCCGGCACATCGCCCGATCGGACGGTATAGATCAAACGATCTCTTCCTTCCTTTCCCAAGGTATGGGCGTGCACTTTAATGCGATTTTTTGGATCGGCAGTACGGTCTTTGTCATCGAAATATTTGGAACGATTGTAGGCAAATATGGTGTCTTGATTGTCGATAAAGTCAACAATATGGTTATAAGGCATCCGCAAAGTGTAGACTTTACCAAATCCTGCCGGAATCACATCGGATTTGTATTGCGGATTCAAATCCCGTAATTGTTCAACCGATAAGTCCAATTTAGAGGCGATTTGTTCAAAATGCAGCGCGTCTTCAATCATAATGGTGTCGCACATACGAGGCAGAGAGGATTCGATGGGATTAACACCGTGTTGTTTATAATAGTTGAATGAATAGATTGCCGCAATGAAAGCAGGAACATATCCACGTGTTTCTTTCGGAAGATTGTAGTAAATATCCCAATAGTTTTTCTTTCCTCCTGAGCGTCGGATCGCTTTATTTACGTTTCCGGGTCCACAGTTGTAAGCAGCGATCACCAGTATCCAATCTTCGTATATTCCGTACAGGTCATTCAAATAATGTACCGCAGCTTGTGTCGCCAAAACCGGATCTTTGCGCTCGTCAATGTAGGAATCGACACCTAATTTGTATAATTTTCCGGTAGAGTACATAAATTGCCATAGTCCACACGCTCCGGCACGTGACAATGCCCGCGGATTTAATGCGCTTTCAATGATGGGCAGGTATTTCAGTTCCAACGGCATACATTCAGCATCCAATGCCGCTTCAAAAATAGGAAAGTAATATTCGCTTAGTCCTAACATTGTTGCCAATTGGAAACGCTTGCGCACGGTGTATAATTCAATGTAGTTGCGAACGATGTCATTGAAAGAAAGCGGGATAGCCGATTGGATGGAGTCTAAACGCAGCAGGTACAAGGAATCGTTGCAAGGAATGAGGTTTTTGCAACTTTCGGCAATGTATCCGGAATCGACATAATCCACCGTATCTTGTTTGCTGGCATACCAAGCGGTGTAGTAATAATCTAATTTATGGACAAAATCTTTGGGTATTGAGTCTGTTAAGATTTCTCCATCTCTTGTGTCCAATGTGTCACGCCCCATTTTATTTATTCCCGAGACTTCGTTATAAATTAAAATGAATATAGTAAAAATAAAAAAACGTATCATATCAAATAAAAAAATAGTTAGTTACACATTATCAATTAGTTTTCATTTCAATCCGACTTTCTGTTTTTTTAAAAGTCAGAAATTTAATGTTAAAGTTAGCCCCAACGAACCGCCACTCAGCGGATTATACGAAGATGTCGGGCAAACATTCAGGCTCAAATTATCATCTATTTCAAAATCATAGAAATGAGCATATACCGTAGCATCTATAATATTAACGGCATAAATAGCCGCCATTACAATATAACATAAATCCCGATTACGTTTGAAGTTGGTTTTCCGGTTTCCAAGTGTGTTCTTAAACCACGTTTGTCCTTGCGAGGTTTTTAAATATGGATCGTTTTGAACGTCAAATGCTTTCGGTATTTTATCCCAAGATGGATTGGTCGGATAAGGAGTATCCGGATTCTCCGCTTTGGCACTTAAGTATTGTACCCAATCAACATAAGCATTTCTGTATTCTTTAAAACGGTTATTATTCCACACAATTCCGTATAAATCCGCCGCAATTCCAGCGTATAAAATCGGCACTTTCCACCATTGTTTGTTATAGATCTGCCCCGAACCGGGAAGAATCATTGCTATTATTGTTGCCCGATGGGGAGAATGAGGTTTTTTAATAATTTGCTCTATGGTCATAACGGTATCGTTGACAGCTGTTGTCTTTAGTGTGTCTTTTTCAAAACCAACAGCTTCACTTCTGCTAAACAGAAGTAATACCCCTATCAATAAAGCAATTTTTCTCATTCAATACGATCCAACAACTCAATAATTTTTTCCAATTCAGCATCCGATTTGAAGCCTATCACAATTTTTCCCTTTCCGTTTTCATTTCGTTTTAATTCGACTTTTGTATCAAAACGACGGGACAAATGTTTTTGTAATTCGATGTAATCACCGATTTCATTTGATTTTTTGGGTTTTTCTTCGATGGGCTCCGGTTGTTCGGGTTCAATTTTCGGATTGACTAATTCGCGGACAATTTCTTCTACTTTTCTGACTGAAAAATCGAATTTCAGAATTTGTTCAAAAATCATCAATTGTGTATCCGGATCATCTACACCGAGGATTGCACGCGCGTGTCCCATTGATATTTTTTTATCCCGCACGGCTAATTGTATCTGAGCCGGTAGTTTCAGCAGACGGAGATAGTTGGTGATGGTGGTTCTCTTTTTTCCGATCCGTTCGCTCAAACCATCTTGTGTGAGGCTGCATTCGTCTATCAAGCGTTGGTAACTGATTGCCACTTCGATGGCATTCAAATCTTCGCGCTGGATGTTCTCGATCAGAGCTAATTCCAATAAGCTGTCATCCTCTGTCTTACGAATATAAGCAGGGATTGTTGTTAAACCGGCTAATTTGGATGCCCGAAAGCGTCGTTCGCCTGCAATAATCTCATACTTATCATTTTCTACGGATCTGACCGTAATGGGTTGCACGATTCCTATTGATTTGATGGAAGCTGCCAATTCGTTTAATGCGTCTTCATCAAATTCCGTTCGCGGCTGAAAAGGATTGGGACGAATATCCGTAAGACTTAATTCCTGCATTGCGGATACAATGACCTCTCTTGTCATCGGTTCTTCAGCCGCATCAGCAATAAGGGCTCCCAGCCCTCGTCCTAATACATTCTTTTTTGCCATAGTTATTTTTTACTATTCTTTATTTAAGTCCACGGACTTATTGGTTGTTTTTGTCTGTTTTTTTCAATAAAGCGTATTGAATTTTAAAATGTCACCTTTCTTCGTTTAGGTTGTTTATAGGCAGATTTTATTTTATATTTTGACGCTTTTTTTGAAATAAGTAAGGGCGTATATCCCCCGTTATTCCTGGTTTCTTTTTAATAATTCTTGAGCCAATAGCATATAATCTTCCGATCCCCGACTATTTGCATCGTAGAGAATGGCAGGTTGTCCAAATCCGGGAGCTTCCGCCAATTTTGTGTTTCGGTTGATTAAGGTGTGGAAGACCATTTCTTGGAAGTTTTTCCGCACTTCTTCGACGACTTGGTTGGATAATCTCAGACGGGCATCATACATTGTCAATACAAAGCCTTCTATTTCCAAATTTGTATTCAAGCGTTTTTGGATCAGTTTGATTGTGTTTAACAATTTTCCAAGCCCTTCTAAAGCGAAGTATTCACATTGCACCGGAATCACGACGGAATCAGCCACCGTCAGTGAGTTGACTGTAATCAATCCCAATGAAGGCGAGCAGTCGATTAGTATGTAATCATATTGGTCCCGTATCGGTTCAAGTACTTTTTTCAGAATGTTTTCTCGTTCGGACAGGTTCATCATATCTACTTCCGCACCCACTAAATTGATATTGGAAGGCAATAAGGATAAACGGTCGATCTCAGTCTTTAATGTCGCCTTGCCCGCTTCTAATCCGTTGACCAAACATTCGTATATGGTGCTATCGCCCAATTTTTGTACGTCTACCCCCAAACCGGAAGAGGCGTTTCCTTGTGGATCTGCGTCCACCAATAATATTCTTTGTTCTAAAACCGCCAAACTGGCAGCCAAATTTACAGAAGTTGTCGTTTTCCCTACACCACCTTTTTGATTAGCAATAGCAATAATCTTAGACATAGATTCCCATTTTATGATATTTGTCGTAAAAGTACAATTAAAAAGATTATCCGCCTGATTTTTGAATGTCTTTTTCATAACAAAAGCTCCTTTTTTACTAACAACCTATTTTTCTCTGCTGACAATCAATTAAATGCGCGATAACCGACAAGGAAGGAGACAAAACTCAGAGAAAGAGAAAAACAAGATAGAAATTATTCGTACTTTTATGCCCATAAACGGTCGGTGTTTCCTTATTAACCCTCCTATAAGTTCATTGACCGGTTTAATGCTTTTGTTTATGGCTTGAAATAAGATTATCAGATTTGTAAAACATAGCATTCATTATTAATGTTTACTCGATCGTTTTTAAGTATGTTGTTTATAATTCAATTTTTACATCCGGCATTTCTATTTGGACTTTTTTTGCTCGCAATACCCATTATATTGCATCTATTTAGTTTTAAAAGATATAAGAAGGTATATTTCAGTAATTTCAATTTTCTGGCAGCTTTGCAACAGCAGAAAAAGAATAGTTCCAAATTAAAAAATTTGCTTTTATTGTTGCTTCGATTGGCAGTCATCGCTTGTATTGTGCTTGCTTTTGCATCTCCTTACCTCACTTCCGAACGTCGGCAAGTGGCAACGGAGCAACCACAGGTTGTTATTTATGCGGATAATTCATTTTCAATGACGAATACCGGTTCGCAGGGAAGTTTGTTGGAAGAGGCTAAGAAGCAGTTGTTTGACCTTGTCAACAGTTATCCGACAGGAACCGGTTTTAGGTTATTAACCAACGAAACGGTGAATCAACTGCTCTTAAATAAAGATCAATTGCTTCAAATGTTGGGAAATTTGAAGATCAGTCCGGCATCGAAATCGCTCGCACAAGTATGGAAAGAAATATCGGAATTAACGAAGAATCAGACCTCTACAATATTTATTGTTTCCGATTTTCAAAAAAAAGAGGAAGATCTTCAACCCCTTGTTTCCGACTCAACGGCAGAAACAATTTTACTTGTCTTGAAACCGGAAAATCTCAATAATATTTACATTGATCAGATCTATTTTGATCAGACTTTTCATAAAAAAGATCAAAATGATCGGATTCACATTTCAATTGTGAACGCTTCCGACCGGGAATTTCATCATATTCCGGTTACCCTCAGCCTCAATGACAAAAAGAAAAGTATTCATCAAATTGACCTTCCTGCCAATAGTCAAAAGATATTGGATATCAGCTATCAAAATGTCGAGGAGGGTTTTTATAAAGGAACTGTCGAGGTGTCGGATTTTCCGATGATCTTCGATAATAAATTCTATTTCAGTTACGGAACGAACGGGAATGCCAATATTTTATATGTTTGGCAAAATCGAGCCAATCCTTATTTCGGTAAATTGTTTTCAGATTCCACGACCTTTAATTTTACTTCTACCCCCGTCGGTCAAACTGCCAATTTATTGTTATCACGCTATCATCTAATCATTTTAGACGGTGTCGCCAATCGTTCATCCGGATTTGAAAACACGCTCGAAGAGTATCTACGCGACGGTGGTAATCTTTTCATCCTGCCGGGAGAGATGCCGATCGAAAATCAAAATCAATTGCTTCAAAAGATACAAGCACCGATATGGGGAAGTAGAGATACGGGTACCGTTATTTCGCAGATTGAAACACAAGCCTCTTTATTTCGGGATGTATTCGAGCAGGAAGACAGCAAAGCAGTCCTTCCGCACGTCCACCATTTCTATCCGCTATCCCTCCCCGATCATTCGGAAAAGCTGTTGCAGGATAAACGCAATCATACATTATTGGCATCACAAACATTCGGAAAAGGGAATATATACGTTTCCGCCTTTAGTTATGATCCGGAAAATAGTGATATGGTTTATCATCCGCTCTTTGTTCCCCTTTTGGTTAATATGGCTTTCAATGTCAACTCTACTTTGAATACGTCTTATTTTCTAAATTCCGATCAGCCGGTTATTCTGAATAATAAGAATTATACGGAAAATATTCCGTTGCAAGTCCGTCGTACGGACAAGACTTTTGAATTTGTTTCCGAAATTCGGAAAGATTTCAGTGGCAATCTGCTCCTAAGCAATGCTCACAATATTCAAGACGCAGGGTTGTATGAAGCTGTGCAGGAGGAGCGAGTGGTGGATGCTTTAGCTTGGAATTACGATCGGAGCGAGTCGCAAATGACGTTCTATTCTGAAGAAGATTTGGCAAAATATTTCCCCGCAGCACGTATTGAAAATATTAAAACGACACAACTGGATAAAAATAGTCAACTAATCAAAGAGATTGTCCTGCACGACAATAATAAATACCTTACACCGTGGTTTTTGGTATTAGCAGTTATCCTCCTCTTGCTGGAACAGGTGGTGTGGCGACGGAAACTTCAGTAAATTGTCTGAAAAAAGACCGTTGGCATTTTAAAGCAAGTTCCTTTTCCTTTCAGGCTCTTTTGAGCTGTTGAATTATTTAATATTAAGTATTATGGGTGCAATTCAAATCATATCAGACTTACAAGCACAGGGTAATCCTGAAAAGGCGATCCATCTCGCCCGCTTTTTTAAAACCGGAAAGGGGGAATACGGAGAGGGAGATCTTTTTTTAGGCGTAACGGTACCGGAGCAAAGGAAAATTGCCCGACAACATCAGGATACCCCACTTTCTGTCTTGGAGGAATTGATGGCTTCTCCTTACCACGAAATACGCCTCACGGCTTTATTGATTCTGGTGGATCAATTTAACGCGCACAAAGACGACGCTTTCCGAAGAGTTTGTGTTGATTTTTATGTGGCACACTCGAATCAAATCAATAATTGGGACTTGGTGGACTTGAGTTGTTATAAATTATTGGGCGAATGGCTTTCGGATAAGGACCGTCGGCTGTTGTATGATTGGGCAAAATCCGACCATTTGTGGCAACAACGCATCGCTATTGTCACTTGTATGTGTTTTGTCCGGAAGCGAGATTTTCAAGATTGTCTGAGTATTTCTGATCTGCTGATTCACCATCCGCACGATTTGATTCATAAAGCTGTCGGTTGGCTCCTTCGGGAAACCGGAAAAAAAGATAAGCAGGTATTGACTGCCTTTCTGTCAACCCGCTACCGTACGATGCCCCGCACGATGTTGCGATATGCTATTGAACGGTTTCCTGAAGAAGAGCGAAAAAGATATTTAAATTCAGAAATTTAAAAACACAATGATTAGCTTTATGAAAAAGTCCTAATCATTGGTATATTTGTACATTTATACATTATCACATTATTTTATGATCAGTTATTTACAAGTAGATAATCTCAGCAAGCGATTTGGAGAACAATTATTATTTGAAAATCTTTCTTTTGGCATCGGTAAAGGTCAGAAAGTAGCTTTAATTGCTAAAAACGGAATGGGGAAATCCACTTTATTGCGCATCATTGCCAATAAAGACTCAGCAGAAAAAGGAACGGTGATTTTCCGTAATGATATTAGCGTAGGGATCTTGGATCAAGATCCTCAGCTCAATCCGGAATGTACTGTTTTTGAAGAAGTATTTAATTCTGATTCCCCTGTATTAAATCTGATTAAAGCCTACGAAGAAGCCGTCACACAAAATGATACGCAAAAATTGGAGGAGTTGATCCCGGATATGGAAATGCACGCCGCTTGGGATTACGATACAACAATCAAACAAATACTTTCTGAATTAAAGATTGACACCTACGACAAGAAGATAGGTTATCTTTCCGGAGGACAGAAGAAACGAGTGGGATTAGCAAAAGTGTTGATCAGTAATCCCGATTTCCTGATTCTTGATGAGCCGACCAATCATTTGGATATTGAAATGACAGAATGGCTGGAAGAGTATCTGAGTAAATCAAACGCCACGTTGCTGATGGTCACCCACGATCGTTATTTTCTTGATCACGTTTGTAATCAAATCATAGAAATTGATGATTTCGGTTTGTTTTCTTATGATGGAAATTATTCTTATTATCTTGAAAAACGGGATGAACGGATTGAAAATCGGAATGCAGCGATCGACAAAGCCCGAAATTTGTTGCGCACAGAGCAGGAATGGATGCGACGAATGCCCCAAGCACGAAGTCATAAGGCACAATACCGTATTGATAATTTTTACAAGATTAAGGCAACAGCTTCACAAAATACATCCGAACAAAAATTAGAATTAGACATACAAGGGAAACGATTGGGTAAAAAGATCCTTGAACTGGATCATATTTCTAAAAGTTTTGACGGACAATGTCTCCTGAATGATTTTTCTTATAAATTTATACGAGGCGAAAAAATTGGCATTGTCGGTAAGAACGGTATCGGCAAATCCACCTTTTTAAATATTATCACTCAGAGTTTGGAACCGGATAGCGGGAGTATTTCAATCGGTGAAACCGTCGTGTATGGGTATTACAAGCAATCGGGCATTACATTCAGTAATGACGAACGGGTGATTGATATTGTGAAAAATATATCCGAACGCATAGATCTCGGTAATGGTCGAATGATGTCCGCCTCGCAATTTCTCGAATATTTTATGTTTACGGATAAACAACAATATTCTCCGGTAGAAAAATTAAGCGGCGGAGAAAGACGCCGTCTTTATCTGTTGACGGTGTTGATGAGTAATCCTAATTTTTTGATATTGGATGAACCTACCAATGATCTGGATATTATCACCTTAAACGTACTTGAAGAGTATTTAAGAAGTTTTAAAGGATGTCTATTGGTGGTTTCTCACGATCGTTTTTTTACCGATAAAGTCGTAGATCGTATTTTTGCTTTTGAAGGGAATGGCTTCATTCGTGATTTTCCGGGAAATTATACCATTTATAAAAATCAGAAAGAGGAAGAAAAAGAAGTATTAGAAAAAGCAGAAAAAGAAAAAAAGAAAGCAGAAAAAACTTCGGCTACGCTTCTTTCTACGTCTGAAAAGATGGAAAAAAAACGAAAGCTGACTTTTAAAGAACGCCAAGAAATGCAACAATTAGAGGTGGATATGAAAGAGTTAAACGATGAAAAGAATTCTTTGGAATCTTCTTTTTGTTCTAACGCATTGGCTGCTGAAGAATTAGTGATAAAATCCAATCGAATCGCAGAAATCATCCGTATATTAGATGACAAGGAACTACGTTGGTTGGAACTCAGTGAAGTGTAAGGTGAATAATTACAGGTCTTTTTTGAAATTTCTAAGCTTTTAAACTTTAATCTTTTTATTTCGGTTATGATTCGAGAAACGATAGAAAATTTTCTTCAAAAATACAATATACCGAGAGATGCCGGATTTATTGTGACTGTCAGTGGCGGAGCGGATTCGATCAGTTTGCTGCACGCATTCAAATATTTGAATCTGAAAATTCTGGTTCTCCATTGTAATTTCAATTTACGGGGGAAGGAATCGGATATGGACGAACAGTTTGTAAAACGTTTCTGTGATAGTTATGGGATTGCACACAGTGTGAAGAAATTCGATACGATTGGTTATGCCCATACCCACGGTCTTAGTATCGAAATGGCTGCCAGAGAACTGCGATATGCGTGGTTTAAGGAAATGAAAACGAAAAAGAAGATGGATTATATCGTTGTCGCCCATCACGCCGATGATGTTGCCGAAACAATTTTTATTAACCTGTGCCGGGGAACCGGCATCAAAGGATTGACCGGCATCAAAGCGGTTAACGAGGATATTTTGCGTCCCCTACTCGAATGTTCACGCGCGGATATACTGAAATATATTGAAGAAAATCAATTAGGTTATCGAACGGACTCTACGAATAATTCACAAGATTATTTGCGCAATAAAATCCGTCATTTGGTCATTCCTGTTTTCAAAGAAATGAATCCTTCTTTTCTTGAAACCATCTCGGATAACTGTGAAGTCTTGAAGGAAACCGAAGAGATATTTATGTATGGAATCAGACAATTACAGGAACAAATATGGGATTGCGAAGGAGATGAAATACTGATTGATATAGCGAAGACGTTAGCCACTCCGGCTCCTTATACGTTGCTTTATGAAACGCTACGACCTTTTGGATTTAATAAAGTCCAGATTCGTGATATTTTGAATACACATTCTGCCCATTCCGGAAAACAATTTATAGCAGGCAGTTATATATTGGTAAAAGGTAGAACTTATTGGCGACTTTACGATGATAGTCAACATTCTCAGATCAGTTTATTGATCGAAAAAGAAGGAGTGTATTCCATCGGTCATAAAAAATTTGAATTGACGATTCAAGCCCGCACACCGGAGTTTGAAATACCTGCCGATCCAACAATAGCCTGTCTGGACGCAGATAAAATGAAATTCCCTCTGTTGATTCGGAATTGGCAAGCAGGGGATTATTTTTGCCCCATCGGTATGAAAAGAAGTAAAAAGAAGCTCAGTGATTTTTTTGTTGATCAAAAATTCAGTGCCAAACAAAAAAAAGATTGCCTGTTATTGCTTTCAGAAGACCAAATCAGTTGGGTGGTCGATCATCGTCCTGATGACCGATTTAAGATTACGTCGTTTACTAAAAATATTTTGGTTGTGAAGGAATGGTCGGAATAAAATAAAAAGAGGTCATACGACCTCTTTTTAAACACACTAACAATAAATTTACTACACTTATAAAGCAATATATTTTCTATATCTTGCGACAAATGTAAGCATTTAAAACGTTTGCGCAAACTTTTTTAAGGAAAAAATATTTATTTATCCTTTTCTGCATTTATTTTTCATCTATTTGAAATTGCCACTTTAAAAATGGACATTTAACAGAGATAAGGCTTGTTATTCTTTCTTCATCAGAAAAGATTTTCCCTCTTGTTTTAATAGCATTGTCCCTTTCCCCGGATCAAATATCATAATAATGTCAGCTCGATCAAATTTAAATGTATTTTCTGCTGAAGCAAAAAGCTCAAATTCCACTTGTCCTGTCCCTTGTCCAATTAATGTCTTATCTTGTTTACTGATCGTGACTTTTAGAGGAAATTGAGGAGAGGAATAAACACCTAAATATTTATCCAAGTCTGCTGATGTAAGATTTGCTATATCAAAATAGGGAACATCGAAAGGTTTATTATAAATAGCACTCAATACAGCTATTGAAATATCATTA
>JAVXFZ010000079.1:0-11357 GCA_036657595.1 Odoribacter sp.
ACTGAATATTTAAAAATAAAGGTGTGACGATAAAAGTGTTGCACCTTTATTTTTTTTGTTTATTTTTGAGCAATAAGGAAATGTCAGAATGGAGAATAAATATTTTTCAGAGCATTTTATAGAGCAATTGCAGCACAGGGAGAAACTTTCTTTTCAAGTCTTGTTTGAAACCTGGCACCAAACGTTGTGTTATTTTGCATCCCGTATTGTTCACAATCCTGATGTAGCAGAGGATTTAGTGCAAGATGTATTTGTAGTTTTTTGGAAATATGATCTGTCTGTTTTTCCGAATATGAAAACCATCAAGACTTTTCTATACAATAGTGTACAGAATCGTTGTATGAATTATTTGAGAGATCAGGAAATTAGGGAACGGAATAATCACGAAGCCCGTCCTGATTTGCTAATTGAACAAGATAGTTTTTTATTCCAGCAGATTGAAGCGGAAGTCGTAGCAGAAATATTTGCTGCCGTAGATGAATTACCGGAACGTTGTCGGGAAATTTTTCGTTTAGCTTATTTAGAGGAAAAGGAGGAAAAGCAAATTGCTGAATTATTAAATATTTCGGTTAATACGGTTAAAACTCAGAAACAACGAGCTAAAACTTTTCTTCGGAAACGTTTAGGGGAACTTTTTATTTTCACCAGTTTCTTTTTTACAGGTTTTTAAAATATCCATAAAATCTATAAAGTATTAATATTTATAAAGTCAGAGGGCATTGCGAGTTGCTTTTTATAGCAGCAAAACCACTGATAAAATCTCTTTTTGATAGATATTAAATTTTTATTATTCTTTTTTGTCACCTATTTGTCTTCTTTGTGTGTTTAAGATATAAAGAATACAAAAATATGGACAAAATCACAAAAATACATTACTTAATTTCTGTTTGGTTGAAAGATGAGATGAGCGATGAAGAACATCGTGAATTAGAGGAATGGTTAGAGGAAGATCCGAAGAATCGTGAGTGGTTTACTACATTCATTGAAAAGGAACATTTACAAAAATCTTTAAAACTTTATGATTCTTTCCATACCTCACAAAGATGGATGCAGTTGGAACAGCAATGTTTTCATACCTCTAATCAATTTAGAATCAGAAGAATGATTGGTTATACGGCAGCAATTGTTGTATTACTGATTATCGGAAGTGCCAGTTATTGGTGGTTGCACTCAGATACGAAAAATCTCTCTGTTGCTGTGAATGCAGGCAAGGAAATACATAATCAGGCGGTATTGATTGTGGGGAATGGACAGGAGTTTGTCTTAAGTGGAATTAAAGATACTTGCCTATTATTGGGGGAGGATGGTTTGTTAATGATTAATAACGCAGGAAACCTTTCTTATAGCATCGACACATTAGTTGTAAGTGAAGAAGATAATTGGCATATCTTACGTATTCCACGTGGTGGTGAATATAAATTGACACTGGATGATGGTACTCAGGTATGGTTGAATAGCTCCTCTGAATTTCGTTTCCCTCCACATTTCTCAGGAACAGAACGAAAAGTCGTACTGACTGGAGAGGCTTATTTTCAGGTTGCTAAAAACGAATCAAAACCATTTATTGTTGTAGCGGGTGAACAGCAGGTGCAGGTCTTAGGTACTTCTTTTGATATAATGGCTTATCCAGATGAACAAAGTGTTTATACAACTTTATTGGAAGGATGTATAAAAATATCAGGAGAACAGGAAGAAAAAACATTAAAACCGGGAGAACAGTCTGTTTTCAAAAATGGAATATTAACTGTACAAGAAGTAAATGCAGCCTTATACTGTTCTTGGATAAGGGATCGTTTTGTCTTTGTCAGCGAAGGTCTTGATGTGGTAGCACGGAAGTTAGAACGTTGGTACGATGTGGAATTCTTTTTTACCAGCGAAGAGCTGAAAGAAAAACTTTTTACCGGTAGTGTTTCCAAATATGCAGAGTTATCAAAGGTTTTGAAAATGTTAGAAATGACTACCAATATTCGGTTTACAGAAAAGAACCGTACGGTAGTTATTGAAGCTATTCCATAAAAGAATACAGAAGATGCTCGCGACACCTTCTGTATAAAATTAAACTTAATACAAACGATTAAATCTGAACAAAGTTATGAAAAAAAAACGAAATGGAAGGTCAGGTAAATTGCCTGGTCTGAAAAAAATTGTGTTAGCGATGAAATTTTGTCTCTTTTTTTTATTGATCTCTTTTTTATCGGTTTCAGCCAAAACATTCTCTCAGAATGTAAAACTTTCTATGGACAAAAAAGATGCCAGTATTATTGAAGTTTTGATGGAAATAAGTCGAAAAACAGATATGCAATTACTTTATAATGATAACGAATTGCAAGGTGTTTTTGTGAATGTTTCTTTCAAAAATGCAACAGTGACAGAAATTCTGGATAAAGTATTTAATGGTGTTGCATTAAAATATTCTATTTTGGATGGAGTGATTGTTGTTTCTCCTAAAGAGAAATTCGTTTCACAAACGATAAAAATGGTGACAATAAAGGGGCAGGTAAAGGATAAAGCAGGAAATCCCTTACCGGGTGCTACGGTTCGAATTAAAGATTCTCAATTAGGTGTGGTTACGGATTTGTATGGGAAATTTAAAATGGAAATCGCTGATATAAAGGATTTAACAATAGTCGTTTCCTTTATAGGTTTTAAAACACTTTCCATAAAACCAACAGCTCAGACCGAATTAAATATTGTATTGGAAGAAGAATTGTTAGGGATGGATGAGGTAGTAGTTACCGGTTATTTTAACAAAGCGAAAAGTTCATACACGGGTTCAGCGGTTACCGTAAAGGCTGATGAATTAAGAAAGATTAGTCCTACAAATTTATTTAAAGCTTTACAGGCTTATGAACCTTCCTTACAAATTGTAGAAAACAATGAGGCAGGTTCTGACCCTAATAAGGTTCCTGAAATTTTGATACGCGGGAAATCGAGCTTTGAGGGGAAGTCTAATAATCCTCTTTTTATTATGGATGGGTATGAGGTGGATATGCAAAAAGTGTTTGACTTTGATATGGAACGAATCAAACAAATTACAATTCTAAAAGATGCATCTGCTACAGCTATTTATGGTTCAAGAGCGTCTAATGGAGTGATTGTCATTGAAACGAAAATGCCGGAAAAAGGTAAATTGACGGCGAGTTATAGTTTTAATGGTACCATTGAGATTCCTGACCTAACTGATTATGATCTATTGAACGCTCGTGAAAAATTAGATTTTGAAGTGCGGGCAAAGGTTTATGACGCTAAAGGTGATTTGGAAGAACAAATGAAATTAGATCGTTTATATGAAGCTCGTCATAAGGAAGTAGAGCGAGGTGTCAATACTTATTGGTTATCACAACCTTTGCGTACGGCATTCAAACACACACATTCTCTTTATTTGGGTGGAGGTAATGAGAACTCTCGTTATGGAATTAACGTCAATTACGGCACTAATCCCGGTGTGATGAAAGGCTCTCGGCGCGATCGTTTGGGAATTAGTTTCACTTGGAATTATAGCATCAGCGATAAACTAAGAATAGGTAATTCCTTATCTGTTAACCAGAATACAACGGAAGAATCACCTTATGGGAATTATAGTCAATACACATCGGTTAATCCTTATGAAAGAGCGTATGACGATATGGGACGTTGTATTAAAAAATTGTCTAATGGAAGAGCGAATCCTGTTTTTGACGCTACTTTAAATAATATTAATAAGAGCAAGAACACTTCGTATAATGACAATTTTGATGTGGAATGGTATATCGTGGAGGGACTAAGATTGACAGGTCGCTTCGCCTATACCTATGGAGCGACAAATACAGATGTTTTTATTTCTCCGAAATCGAGTTCTTTCAATGAAAATATGAAATTGGAAGATAAAGGTTCTTATGATGTGAGTTCTTCTTTGAGCCAGTCAATGGATGGAAACATCGTTCTTAACGGATGGAAAACTATTGATAAACATATTTTTACTCTTGTCGTTGGAGCCAATCTGCAGGGAAATCAAGATGAGAGCAAGGAATTTCATACAACTGGTTTCTTGAGTGACAATTTGACGAATTTGGATTTCGCGATGAAATATAAAGAAGGTTCGAAGCCGCGGGGAAAGACACAGGAGGATAGAATGATCGGACTCTTTGCCAATGCTTCTTATTCTTTTGATAATCGTTATATGGCAGATTTTTCTTATCGTACGGATGGTTCATCAAAATTCGGAAAGGAAAATCGCTTTGCACCCTTCTGGTCTGCCGGTATCGGTTGGAATATCCACAATGAAAAATTTTGGGGTAATTCGGGGTGGCTGACGCAAGCTAAAATTAGGAGTTCTATTGGATACACTGGAAATGTTAGTTTTTCTCCCTATCAGGCACAAACAACTTATTTATATTCGGCGGATAATATCTATATCAATGGTGTTGGTGCGGATATTATGGCTTTGGGGAATGATGAATTAAAATGGCAAAGAAAATTGACCCTCAATATTGGTGGAGACTTTGATTTCTATGAAGGTCTTTTTGCACTGACAGCGGAATATTTCCACGAATATACCAAAGATATGCTGATCGATGTAAGTTTGCCTCCTTCACTTGGTTTTGTTGATTACAAGGAAAATCTGGGAGAGATGGAAAATATGGGATGGTCGCTTAATTTACGCACTCAGATTCTGCGTGATTACGACCGCGAACTTTTCTGGTCGCTCAGTTTTGGTACGAGTGATAGCTGGAATAAAATTAAAAAGATCAGTAACAAACTCGGTGCAATGAACGATGAGTTGAATAAAAATGAAACAACGAAAGTGGTTCCTTTATATGAAGAAGGCGAATCGACTGATGCGCTAAAGGCAGTTCCTTCATTGGGTATAGATCCGGAAACGGGGAGAGAGGTCTTCCGGAAAAAAGATGGTACGTTAACAACTGTATGGGATTATAATGACAAAATAGTATGTGGTACTTCCGATCCGAAATTTCGAGGTAACCTAAATTCATTTCTTACCTTTAAAGGGATGAGCCTGAATATGTCCTTTAATTTTCAATATGGTGGTCAGACTTACAACCAGACACTGGCTTCCCGAGTAGAAGGAGTGAATCCTAATAACAACTGTGACCGACGGGTATTATACGATCGTTGGAAGAAACCGGGCGACCGTACTTTTTTCAAAAATATTGCATTGGAAGAAAACATTCCGGGTTTAACTACTCGTTTTGTGCAAGACTATAATTATTTCCAGATTGGAAGTTTATCTTTAGGATATGAGATGAAGCAGAATATATGCAAGAAATTCGGTTTTAGCGGCTTGCGTTTAAATTTCAATATAGGAGATGTAGCTCGTTTTTCTTCTGTGAAAGAAGAGAGAGGATTGTCTTATCCTTTTGCTCGTTCGTTTACTTTTTCACTGTCTGCAAGCTTATAATATTCCAAATGATATAAATAGATGAAAATGATAAAATACATAAAAATATCGGCATTATGCTTAGCCTTGTTTTCCTTCTCCGGATGTGAAAGCTGGCTGGATGTACGTCCTGAATCGGAATTGAACGAAAAACAAATGTTTAAATCTGAACAAGGATTTATGGATGCGCTCTATGGGGTATATGTAAATCTTGGTAAAAGTGATCTCTATGGGGGGAATTTATCGACGGTATTAGATATGACGGCACAAAACTTGACATATATTGATCCTGATGCTTGTCCTTTTGCGCAATACCAATCTTTCGAGTATGAACATCCTAAATGTGCGGGTGTCACGGATGCACTGTGGATGCGACTATATTATTGCATTGGTTTGACAGACAATTTGTTAAAACATTTGGACGAATCGGATGCTGTCGCTAAATGTTTGAATTATAATTATCTTCGGGGAGAGGCATTGGCTTTGCGTGCTTTCCTACATTTTGAGTTGGTGAGAATATTTGCTCCCGACGTAAAAAAAGATCCGGATTATATTTCTATTCCTTATCGTAAGAATTTTTCTGCGGATTTAGATCCACAATTAAAAGTTTCAGAGGTGTATGCCAGAATTTTGGAAGACCTTGAGGAAGCGAAAATATTGCTTGCCGAAGATGTCATTCGGACGAATGCACCGGAATGGCTTGGACCTGAACAAAAAAAGGAAGAAACAGATAATGTGACAGATAAAAATGATAGCTATTATGTCACTGATTTTTTGAAATACCGAAAATATCGAATGAATTATTATGCTGTATTGGGTGTATTGGCTCGGGTGCATTTGAATCTTGGCACTGCGGAGGATTTGAATAAAGCACACGAATATGCGATGGAGGTCATTAATAGTAATAAATTCCGCTTTGTACAGAAAGAGTATGTCATCGTAGAAGATTCCAAAACGCGTGATATTCTGTTTACCGATGAATTTATCTTTGGCCTTTACTCCACCAAAATAGATGTCTTTTATAAAAACTATTTTGATGAATCTTATGGACCGAGTAAGATGTATGCTAACAATGTGAGGAGTATTTATGAAAAGAAATCGTCTGATTTTCGAATGATGTATTGGTTCAAAAATGTTTGGGGTTCCTATTACTTATTGAAACATAGCAGTGAACTGTCTTATTCTAAAGAGAAAATTCGCTTGATCACCCTGCCTGAAATGTATTATATCGCTGCTGAAACGAGTCCGACAGAAGCTTATGAATTATTGAATAGCGTAGCGGATGCTCGAGATATTTCGTGTAAACTGACTAAAAATTCTACCCGTGAAGAGGTCTTATTTGAAGTTTTAAAAGAATATCGTAAAGAATATTTTGGTGATGGTCTATTCTTTTATGCCTACAAACGGTTAATAGGAGAAACAGCTGTGATCAATCAATTAGGATTGGAAATTCCGGACGAACCAAAAGTATTGGTCTTCCCACTTCCTTTGGATGAAATTAAATATGGTAACCGAACTTCGGCTATTTGGCAAACTGAAAAATAAAGAATATGAAGAAGATTTTAAATATATGTATACTACTGGCTGTTATCTGCTTTGTCGGACAGTCGTGTGAGCAAGATCCTGCTTATCAATTTCAGGATGACGGTAAGATCTATTTCAAGTATCCCAAAAAAATCAATGCATTTGGTGTTGAAACCAATATCCAGCTTGATAGTATTCTATACTCGCTGGCGGACAAACCGGATGATTTGGAAAAAGATACCTTGTGGATCAAAATGCAGATTATGGGAGAAAGAAAAGACATAGAGCGGCAATACAAAATAGTCGCTGTTGCCGATAGTAGTTCTGCTAAAGAAGGACTGGATTTTGAAACCCTGCCGGAAATCTATACATTCCATTCGAATGTGGGGATTGATTCTTTTCCTCTGATTTTGAAGCCACAAAGTTTTAAAAAGGTATTCTGTCGAAATGTACTGTTAAAACTCGAAGCTACACCCGATCTTGGGATTGCCTTTGTTGAATATTCAACGATCCTGATTAATTTCAGTGCCTATCCACTGGAACCGGATTGGTGGGGAATGGGATTTGGATATACTCTTGGGGCTTACCATCCTTTAGTATATGACAAAGTCGTGGAAATATATGGTAGTAAAGAGGTAGATATCTATGGTAATAATCCTTATTGTACGTATGTTGGGAATGTCGTGCGGACTTGGTTTGAGGAAAATGTTGTGATAGACCCCTTTACCGGAGAACGATTGGTGTTATAATAAGGAAAAAACAAAAATGAATTTACGAATTAAAATGAAGAGCAATGAATAAAATGAAACAATACCTTTTCTTGCTTCTGCTGATGACAGGCTGGTGTTCATCCTGTTATGAAGACAAAGGAAATTATGCATATACGCCGATTAATGAGATTACGGTGGCGGGTATAGAGGACACTTACGAAATAATGCGCTGGGATACCTTGAAAATTCCGGTGACACTGAAACAAACTCAACAGCAGGATTCAAAAATACTTTATTCTTGGTTTTTGAACGGAAAAAAGATCGCAGACACGAAAGATTTGAAATATGTCGTGTCAGAAAAGGCAAAATCTTATCTTGCTCGTTTTCAGGCAATAGATCCGGTAAACGATAGTGTTAAATTTTTCCGTGATTTCAAAGTAACGATTCATACAGCTTATTCCAAAGGATTAATGCTACTAAGTGACTGTGGAGGAGTACCGGAGATGGCATTTATGAGTACATTGAATAATCCGGAGCATAAAATAATCCGGAATATCTATCAATTGGAGAATGGTCGGCCACTTGTCGGGAAAGCTCTTTGTATAGAACAACCGGAACCTTGGTATTATATGGGAGAAGTATTTGTACATACTTCAGCATCTTCTCACATGTTGGATCCTGTTCTTCTCAAGGAACTGGCTATTTTCGATGAAAAATCCTACACCGTACCTGATCCGGTGTACGATATGGTCTTCTGTCGTTATTCCGACCAGACACCTGAATATGGTGTGGGGATAGGAAGTAATGGGAAAATATATCCAAAATTAGGGCGACAAAATCGCTATTCTTCCCCTTCTTTAAATCCTATTTCTGTAGCAGGGAAACCGGGTGTGATGACGGATTACCAATTGGCTCCCTTTTGTTTATGTATGAAAGGGACTGTTTTAGCTTACGATAATAAATCGGGAAAATTTATGTATTTTCAGTGTAGCTGGGACATTCCCTCCTTTGATGAAGATCAGTTTGATATAGTCAGAATTTCTGCTACCCATATAGGTTTACCCTTTTTAGCGATGGCTGGGAACAGTACGGAAGGTAAGTTTACTTCTTTGTTTTATGATGCTGTTACTCAGGAGGCTAAGATCGCACAAGAACATTCTTCTAACGGAAGACTAAGAGGACGCGACTCTTTAGTTGTGCTTGCCGACCACCATTTGACCTCTACGTCTAAAATGGTGATCAACAAAGCCAGTGATAAGCTTTATTATTCGGATGGCGGTCATAAAATCTACCTTCTGAATCTGTCCGATCGAAATTATAACTCTCAGGAATTTGAATGCAATCTACCTGCAGATGCTAAGATAACACTGTTAAAAATAGCTTCCGATAATCTTTCTATCTATGTAGGAGCGGAGCGCACAAGAGCAGGTAAATATACGGGCGATCTTTTTAAAATAGATGTCAAGACTTGCAAAATATTGGAACATTATCCTGAATTCGGTGGTACGCCGGTTGATCTATTGGAAAAAGTTCCGATTGATTATAATGATGAATTATAAAAAGGGGTGATTGAATGAATGGTATTGAATGCTTCATCTTTCGCCTCTATGCGGGGAAGGAACATTCAATGCCTATTTGTTTAACAGATTATTTACATAAAACAAAAAATAAAATGAAAATAAAATTAATACTATTGATAGGCCTTATATTATGCGGATGGAGCAAGGGGGTAGATGCTCAGGGAATCAAATTTTCAGAAGGTACGTGGAAAGAAATATTAGAGCAGGCGAAGAAAGAAAAAAAGCTGGTTTTTGTGGATTGCTATACCGAATGGTGCGAACCTTGTAAAAAAATGGAGCAGCAGATATTTTCGTTGAAAGCGGTCGGGAACTTTTTTAATAAAAATTTCATCAATGTAAAGATGGATATGGAAAAAGGAGAGGGACCGACGATATTAAGCACCTATAAAATAAATGCTTTTCCAACCCTTTTCTTTGTAAATGGAGAGGGAGCGGAAGTACATCGGATGGTTGGTGGAAAGACAGCAGCTGAATTTATAAAGTTAGGCAAGGCTGCTTTGACCTCAAAAGAGGTTTTCCCGGTAGATTCTGTCGCACAAAGGCAAATCACACTGATCGGAAAAGAAATACCGGATTTTTGCTATCGGGATCAAAATGGCGAAGAAGTGAAATTCTCTTCTTTAAAAGGAAAGTATGTTTATATTGATATGTGGGCTACTTGGTGTCGTCCTTGTTGCGGAGAAATCCCTTATATGGCAGAATTGGAAAAACAATTTCAAGGGAAAAACATTCATTTTGTCAGTCTTTCCTGTGATAAAGATTTGGACGCTTGGAAAAAGAAAATTGAAACGGAAAAAATGGGAGGCATTCAATTGAATTCCGGGGGAGATCCCGCCTTTATGAAATTTTTCGGCATTAGAGGGATTCCTCATTTTATTCTTTTAGATCAGGAAGGAAAAATCATTAATCCCAATATGAGCAGACCTTCATTGGACGTGACACCTGAAGTACTGAAACGCCTGAAAGGAATTTAAGATGAAACTACTAATCTTTTATATGTTATTTGCGGTAGGTCTGGCATCTTGCCGGACACCGCAAAAACAAATGATCTTGAAAGGACAATTGAAGGGATATACAGAATCCCGCCTTTTTGTGCGAGAATTGATTCCCGGAAATCAATCGTGGGTAAACGATACTTTAGAAGTTAAGAACGGTGCGTTCATTTACAAAAAAGAAATAGAATCACCGATGCTGATTTCTCTTATCACTTCCGATTTGATGCAAAAGATAGAGCTATTTGTTGAAAATGGAGAAATTACACTAATCGGAGATCTATCGGATCCGGATAACATTCAAGTGAGCGGATCTGCTTCGCATAATGAGTTTGTTCGTTTACAACAGGAAGGGGGAGCATACCTGCAGCGCTTGGAACAACTAAAATACGAACGTTCAAATGCTTTTAGGGAGGATACGGCAAAATACAATGCTTTGCAGCTTGCCTATGAACAAGAATTTACCGCTTGGATCGCTTTTTTAAAGTCTCGCCCGAACTATGCGCATAGCTTCGTAATCCCTTATTATATTCAAGAATATTCAGACGATCTGAATTTGACTCAATGGGACGACTTGATCGCCCCATTAGATGAGTCGGTGAAAAGAGGTGTATATGCCCGTCATTTTATTGCAGAAGTCGAATTGGAGAAAAAAGTATTGCCCGGAATGCCGGCATATAATTTTTGTCTTTATGATACAACCGGACGTGAATACCATTTATCCGATTATCGGGGAAAATATGTACTGCTCGAATTTAGTGCTTCGTGGTGTGGTTGGTGTAAATTGGAAATTCCTTATCTCAAGCGACTCCACGAAAAGACCTTGGACAAATATCTTGTGATGTTTACTGTTAATTTAGATAAAGAACGCGAGAAATGGATAGAAGAAATTCATAACTCCGCTTTACCTTGGACGACGATCTCCGATCTAAAAGCTTTTGATGGAACATTAACAAAAGCCTACCACATAAAAGGAATACCGGAAATCTATCTGATTGATCCGTCAGGGAAAATTGTAACAAAGAAATTACGTGGAGAAAGTATGATCACCTATATCACACAGTTATTGCCCTAAAGACGAGCAGAATACATCTTTGAAGATAAAACAGTGCCGTTGGGTGCGCATAGATTTTGGCTATTTTTTCGGGTCAGAATTTATAAAGCAATCCGATAT
>JAVXFZ010000080.1:0-11061 GCA_036657595.1 Odoribacter sp.
TTCCTATTTGGACGGGGTAAGATAGTTCGTATGGTCCTTCCGCTCTGTTTCTCTGCTCCCTATTAAAAAAAACAAATTCCCAATAATAGGTGATTATCAGGAATTTGTTTGATTTTTAAAGAGCTGTGCGCAACTCCTTGCTTATTTCTTATATTTTCCCAGATCGTCCGGATTGAAATGACCGATAAATGCGGCGTGGGCAGCTACTTTTGCCTGACCGTATTGGATGAAAATCTCAGCCGATTTCTCGAAGCGATCCGCTTTTTGAGCGTCCAACAACAACAGGTAACCGATGATCGTATAGCCTGCCATCTCTACCAATCGGCGAGCGTGGAAATCGGTATATTCGCTATTCCCGGCTTCTCCGACCAATGCGGTGGATGCTTCTAATTGAGCGGTCATTGCCTTTAGGGTATTCCGTAGGTATTCGTGTTCGGTTGCGATCGGGGCTTTTTCGTACACTTCCCGGATCTGTTTCACATACGATCCTGTCGTTACGCCACGGATGGCAGCCACCACTTGCAACTGAGAGGTTCCCTCATAGATATTGGTGATACGGGCATCCCGCACATAACGCTGGATAGGATAATCTTTCATAAATCCCGAACCGCCGTGTATTTGCAGAGCATCGTAGGTGATCTCGTTGGCATATTCACTGGCAAACAACTTTTGCAGAGGCGTATAAATATCGGCTAATTTCTGATATTCCTTCATCTCATTGCGCTCGTCCTTGTCCAACGTTCTCTCTTTGGAGATGTGATAATAAGTTTTATACATATCCACAAAGCGGGCTGTTTCATAGAGAACTGTACGCGCACCGTGTAATTTGGCTTCCATATTCGACAGCAACTCATAAACGGCAGGAAATTCGATGATGGCTTTCCCAAATTGTCTGCGCTCTTGGGCGTACTTCAAACCTTCGCGGTAAGCCGCTTCGGCAATCCCCACCGATTGTGCGCCAATTCCCAAACGGGCAGCGTTCATCAATGCCATCACGTATTTGATCAAGCCCATCTTCCGTTCTCCCACTAATTCTGCGGGAGCATTTTTGAAGACCAATTCACACGTCGGCGAGCCTTTGATGCCCAATTTATTTTCAATACGGCGGACGGTCACAGCGTTGTTCGCGCGGTCGTAAATAAACATTGAAAGTCCGCGTCCGTCATTGGTGCCGGCTTCCGAACGGGCTAACACCAAGGAAATCTGTCCGTCCCCATTGGTGATAAAACGTTTCACGCCATTCAAATACCATTGACCGTCTGTTTCGTTGTAGGTGGCTTTCAATTGCACCGCCTGCAAGTCCGAACCGGCATCCGGCTCTGTCAAAGCCATTGCACAAGTTTCTCCGGCGCATACGCGGGGCAAGTATTTCGCTTTTTGCATTTCATCGGCAAACTCACTGATCGTTTCCGCGCAGTCCTGTAATCCCCAGATATTTTGCAATCCGGCATCGGCGCGGGCGACTACCTCAGCAGCCATAATGAAAGGAACAATCGGAAAATTCAGTCCGTTGTATTTACGGGGCAGGGAAATACCGTTCAATCCTGCCTGATTGATCACGTCAATGTTTTGTTGTGTGCCGGCAGCATATTTGACGTGTCCGTCAATGACCTGAGGTCCCTCGATGTCTACCGATTCCGCATTGACGGCAACGACATCACCGCAGATCTCACCGACGATTTCCAACACTTTATCGTAATTGTCGAAAGCATCTTCATAATCGTGCGGCGCACCTTCATATTGTTTTGCTTCCGAATAATTGCGCTCCTTCAGGGCTACAATTTTTTTCATCAACGGATGTTCGAGATGAAATTTTATATCTTCATTATCTGTATAAAAATTAGCCATATATCAAATATTAATGAGATTAAAATAAAATGTCTTGGGAGAGAGAAGGCGAATCATCGACCTCTCCATCCGGGCAGCATTATTTACTGTTCTTCTTATAGTATTGGATCATCTTCGGGATCACCACATTCAGATCGCCGGTGATCACGTAATCGGCAAAATGGTTAATCGGTGCATTGTTGTCCGAATTGATGGCAATCACCATCGCTGATTCTTCCATACCGGCGGTGTGTTGGATCTGTCCGGAAATACCGCAGGCGATGTATAATTTCGGGCGTACCGTTGTACCGGTTTGTCCGATCTGCCGTTCGTGTTCACAAAAACCGGCGTCTACCGCCGCGCGTGATGCGCCGACTTCTCCTCCTAATACGGCGGCTAATTCGTGCAACAATTGGAAATTCTCTTTCGATCCGACACCGTAACCTCCGGCAACAATGATAGGAGCGGCTTTCAAATTCACCTTCGACTTTTCGATGTGGCGTTCGATGACTTTCACCACATAATCCGTCGGATCCGAAAACTTATCTACATCAATTTGTTTGATCTCTCCCTGATGTTGCAGGTTGAAAATCTCTTTTTTCATCACCCCTTCCCGGACGGTAGCCATCTGTGGGCGACATTCCGGGTTCACGATCGTAGCGACAATATTACCGCCGAAAGCCGGGCGAATTTGATACAACAGATTGTGATAAACTTTCTCGTTCTTTTTATCTTCAAAATCTCCGATTTCAAGACTGGTACAGTCTGCCGTCAGACCGCTGTGCAAGGCTGACGACACACGCGGACCCAAGTCGCGACCAATACTGGAAGCTCCCATAAAAGCAATTTGCGGTTGCTCTTGTTTGAAAAGATTCACTAAGATCGCTGTGTGAGGCAGGGTGGTGTAGGGATATAAGCGTTGGTCATCTCCTGTCCAAAGCACGTCCACTCCGTAAGGAAACACCTGTTTTTCCACTCCTTTCAACTGGTTGCCCAATACAATAGCCTCCAATTTTACACCCAATTCATTGGCGAGGGTACGCCCTTTCGTCAGCAGTTCGAGACTGACGTCTGCGATATTTCCCTCTTCTATTTCGCAATATACAAATACGCTGTTCATAATTTTCAATTTAACGATTCAACAAATCAACGACTCAACAATTTATCCGATCGTATGATTCGTGATCAATTCTTTCATCATCGCATCTATGTTCACATCCGTCGGCTCTAATACTTTCGCTTCTTTTGCTTGAAAAACAACACTTTCGATTGTTTTCACCTTCGTAGGTGAGCCGCTCAGTCCTAAATCTTGCGGTTCGCATTTTATATCATTCACGCTCCATTCTGTAATTCTCAGATAGGGACGTTCATTGATGAGAGCGATATAATCTTCGTTGGTATCCTGCATCTCCTGAGTGGCGCGGGCATATTTATATTTCATCACGTAGCGGGCATTGCGCGGACGACAAGAGGCTGCCGAACCGTTGACCGTCACCACACAAGGCAGCGGACATTCCACCACTTCCACTCCTCTTTCCAAGCGGCGGCGGATGCTGATCTTTTTATCGCTGCAATCAAGAACTTCCTCTGCATACGTAACCTGCGGAAGACCTAATTTCTCGGCGATCTGCGGACCCACCTGTGCGGTATCGCCGTCAATGGCCTGTCGGCCGCAAATCAGCAGATCCGTTTTTAAATTCCGAAGGGCACAAGCTAAGGCGTACGACGTAGCCAAGGTGTCCGAACCGGCAAAAGCCCTGTCCGACAACAAATAACCGCCGTCAGCACCCCGATACATTGCTTCGCGGATGATCTCCGCAGCACGTCCCGGTCCCATCGTTAAAATGTGTACCGTAGTTCCCTCTATCTTATCTTTTAATCGCAATGCCTGTTCTAATGCATTCAAATCTTCAGGGTTAAAAATGGCAGGTAAGGCCGCTCTGTTTACAGTTCCATCTGCTTTCATTGCATCTTTTCCCACATTTCGCGTGTCGGGAACCTGCTTCGCAAGAACAACAATTTTCAGTCCTTTCATATTACATTATTTAAATTACAACGATTACAAGAATGCCTATCGTCTTTAGATTAATATTTCAAAAATCAAAATTCATCCGGACAAATAGCCGGATCGCTTTCTGGGGGCAAACAATAAACTGTTTATATGCTAAAATCTTACTTATGAGAATATTAGCATACTTGCCTCCCTTGTCTTCCAAAGGGGCTGCCTTGGCGCGACTCCACTAATTTAAGGCGCGTAAAGATAACACAATAAAGATAAAAGTTGAAAAGTAAAAGCTAAAAAATTGAAACAAAAGGGTTAAAAGGAGATAAATAACCGAATTTTTGGTGCGGGAAAGCGATTTTGCAAAGAAAAAAATAAATAAGAGGCAGGAGAAGGGGGGAAGGTTAAATAGTTTGACTTCAATAAAGAAATGTATAAGATATAATCGTATATGGATTTGATTATAAATAGTTTATAATTGTATCTCCGATGTAGTCCCGGTGTATCCCCTTCGTTTCGCGACGACGAGGATACGAAGGGAATACGACGAGACAACGAAGGGAAGGTAGCGATACTCAAACCATTCTCAAACGATTGGGTAGCGATTGGGTAGGGAGGAATGGGAGAAAGATGGAACAGAAAATCCCCGCATCAAACAAATGTTGGTGCGGGGATTTTAATATCCGTCGGAAGCCTCCTTTAGTCATTGACCTTGATAGTCGGATGGACTTTTGATGCTTTCGCGGGGAGGGTTTTATTTGTAATTATTGGCAAATTCCCGACCGGCGCGCAGACCTTTCAGGTTCATTTCGACAATTTCTTCTCCCTTTCGACCGAAGATTGACCGGATGCCGTTTTCTAAATATTCAAATGGCACATCAATAAACGGCGAAGCGGCACCTAACATCACAAAGTTGCTGGCACGGACATTCCCGGCTGCTTGCAGTGCGATTTGGTCGGCATCAATGATGACTTGGTGGGGCAGTGCTTTCAATGCTGCGATCACTTTGTCCACTTCCGGGTAATTCGGAATGTTGATAAACGGCGTGGCGTTCGTCACTACATATCCGCCTTGCTTGAGGTAAGGCAAATAGCGAAGAGCTTCCATTGGTTCCACCGACAAGATCAGGTCTGCTTTTCCTTTGGCGATCAGGTCGGAGTAAATCGGTTGGTCGGAAATTCGCATATAGGATTGAACATCACCGCCTCTTTGGCTCATTCCGTGTGTTTCTGCCTGTTTCATATATAGGTTGTTGGTCAGTGCTGCTGAACCCAGTGCGGAGGCAATCGTTAGGATGCCCTGTCCGCCTACGCCTGCTAATATAATATCTGTCTTCATAGTTTTTGTCGTTAATCGTTATGGGGACATTAGTGTCCTATCCTTACTTTTTCTTATTATCCCTCGCTGCTTTTTGAATACAAACTCTCCGGGGGATGATCACAGATACACCTTTGTATTCTATTTCATCCCGGATGATTTGGCACAGTTGATCGTGATTTTTGGGGATAGGCAGCAACACCCGGATGTGTTCCGGTTCGACGCCGATGCCCTGACAGATGGATTCAATCTTGCCGAGTGCGGAGGAATCTTGTCCGCCGGTCATTGATATGGATTCATTGTCCGAGATGATGATCGTGATCGGGGTCTTTTCGTTGACAGCGTCCAACAGACCGGTCATACCGGAATGCGTGAAGGTCGAGTCGCCGATGACGGCAACGGTCGGATACAATCCTGCTTCACACGCGCCTTTTGCCATTGTGATGGAGGCTCCCATATCGACACAGCTATTGATGGCTTGGAAGGGAGGAAGAGCCCCTAAGGTGTAGCAGCCGATGTCGGAAAATACACGTCCTTCTCCGTAAGAGGCGATCACTTCGTTCAAGGCTTTATAGACATCGCGGTGGCTGCATCCGGTGCAGAGTGCCGGTGGACGCGGAACCACTAATTCAGGGATCGGCGCACCTTCTTTTGTCGTGAAGCAAAGAGCTTTGCCCACTAAGTCGGGGTTTAGTTCGCCGTCACGAGGCAGGGTGCCGTCTAAGCGTCCCATAATATTTTCTTTGCCGGGATAGCCTTTTAAGAGTTCTTCTACTAAAGGATAACCTTCTTCCAGTACCAGTATTTGTTTGCATTCGCGTTGCAGGCGTTTGATCATTTTCTGGGGAAGAGGATATTGACAGACTTTCACGACCGGGTAGATACATCCGCCGTCGAAGTTCTCCAACAGGTAGTTGTAGGTGATACCGCAGGCAATGATGCCCAGCGATTTGTCCCTGCCGTCGATGTATTCGTTGAAGGGGGATTGTTCGGAAGCCTTGACAAAATCGGCTTGTTTTTCCAATAATAATTTATAGCGTTGGCGGGCAATGGCGGGCAACAATACGAATTGACGTTTGTTCTCCGGCAAGTGCAGGCTGTTTTCAGCTAAAGTGTCGTGTGTCTCTACGCCGGCACGGGAATGCGCCAAACGGGTGGTGATACGCATCATCACAGGGCTGCCGACGGTTTCCGAAAGGGCAAAGCCGTAACGGGTCATTTCGTAAGCCTCTTGTTGATTCGACGGTTCCAGAATCGGAATCAGGGCGAATTTACCGTACACCCTTGAGTCTTGTTCGTTTTGTGAGGAGTGCATCGAGGGATCGTCGGCAGCAGTCACCAGCATTCCGCCGTTGGCTCCCGCGATGGCGGCGTTCATAAAGCAGTCGGCTGCCACATTCATACCGACGTGTTTCATACACACTAAGGCTCTTTTGCCGGCATACGACATTCCCAATGCCGATTCCATTGCGGTCTTTTCGTTTGCCGACCAAGCGCGGTGAACGTTGCGTTCAATCGCTACTTTTGAATTTTGTATATACTCGGTGATTTCTGTTGAGGGGGTTCCGGGGTAGGCATATACTCCTGAGATACCACTATCAATTGCTCCTTGTGCAATAGCTTCAACACCTAATAATAGCTGCTTTTGCATAATTTATTCGGTTTAAATTTATGATTGAAATGATTGAATATCAAAAAAATGAATGTTTAAATCCGCCACACTGCGATTTTGTTTTTATTCCGTTTCAACAGAAAGCCGGAGGTGTTTCTGTCGAGAAACAAATCAGTATTAGAGTCCCCAATGGAATTTCAGCGACCCCATTATGTATGCCAATACAAAATAGTATTCAGAAGGAAGGTACATAATGATAAATAGTTTGCAATAAAATAACCTCACCTAATCATCGTAGCGTCTAACTGCTTTAAATGCTTTATTTTTAACTGCTTATATAGACGCAACATTCTATCGGTCCGTCAACGGACTTAAATCGTTTGCGAATGTAGAGATTTTCTTTGAAAAAAGAAAAGATAACGATAAAAAATGTTGAAAGTTGACTATTTTGCCGGCGGTTTGTCTTTAGTCCTGTTGCCAGATTTCCCAACTTCTATCCGCCTGTTCCTGCCACATCTGCTGACCGTTGCAGGCGTGAGCGTGGGCGGCAATGCCTCGTTTCATAAATTCGGTGAGGGGGGGATTGTACACCAGATCAAAGAGATAATGGTCGGGACTTAAGAGGGCGTAGGGGAGGTCGGGGCAAGCGGCGGGGTGGGGGAAAGTGCCGAGCGGGGTGGTGTTGACAAGCAGGCGATGGTCGGCGAGCAGCGGGGGAAGGTCGGGGTAGCCGATGGTGGTGGGCGTTTGCGGGTGGCGGGAAACGGTGAGGGTTTCCACGCCGAGCGAGCAGAGGGCATAGCGAACGGCTTTTGCGGCTCCTCCGTTGCCGAGGATCAGGGCTTTGGAGAGCGAGGACGGTATAAAAGCGGCGACTGCCTTGCGGAAGCCGTCCATATCAGTGTTGTAGCCGATGAGATAAGGTTTCCCGCGACGGGTGGTCACCTTGACACAATTGACCGCTCCGATGGCGGTGGCTTCCGGGCTGATTTCGTCCAAGAACGGGAGGATGTGCTGTTTGTGGGGGATAGTGACATTCAGCCCTTTCAGCGTGGGACAACGCTCTAAGAGGGCGGGTAGTTCTCCGATCTCTTGCCATTCAAAGCGAAGGTATTCCGCTTCAATGCCCTCCCGTTTGAATTTTTCATTGAAATACGCAGGCGAACACGAATGTGCCAAAGGCATTCCGATGATCCCGTAGGTTTTCATCTTATGCCTTTTTCGCCATTTTCCGTCCGATGGATTCAATGCCCCAGATGAGGAAAAAGCCGATGATACACATTGCAATGGCTTCCCACAGGAGGGGAGAGGTTTGATTCAGTGTTTCGTAGCGGAAGGGTGAAACGTTGCTTTCCACCAATACTTTTTCGATGCCGTGGGCATCTATATAGGTTTGCAGGGTTTCTTTCCAAGGCCATACCTTATTCAGGGAGCCGACCATAAAACCGGTCAGCAGGGAGATCGTCAGGGTGTGGTAGTTTTTTAACAGCCACGAGAGCAGGTGGGAGAAACTGATGATGCCGGCGGCAGCTCCGAAGACAAACAGGAGAATCACAGGGATGTTCAGGCTGCTGACCGCACCGAGAATGTAGGAGTATTTCCCCATCAGCAGCAGGATAAACGCACCCGAAATGCCGGGTAGGATCATTGCACAGATGGCGATGGCGCCTGATAGGATGATGAACCACCACGTATTGGGCGTAGAGGTCGGTGTCAGCACCGTGATCGTATAGGCAAAAATGGCTCCCACTATCAGGGAGAGGACCGTGAAAATATCCCATTTTCGGATTTCTTTGGCGACCAAGACCGCCGAGGCGATGATGAGTCCGAAGAAAAACGACCAGATGTAGATCGGGTGGGTGTCTAATAACCACGTCATTAATTTTGCCAACGAAAAGATAGAGATAGCAATACCTCCTACAACGGATAAAAGAAACGTTCCGTTGATCTGTTTCCAGAAATCGGCAAATCGCAGTGATAGCAGCAATTTGATCGCCTGCCAGTCAATGCTTTTGATCGAATTGATCAATTCTTCGTAAATGCCGGCAATAAAAGCAATGGTGCCGCCGGAAACGCCCGGTACGACATCTGCTGCCCCCATCGCACAGCCCTTTAGGATCAGTAGGAGATAATTGCGTTTTTCTTTCATCGTGTTTATTCGTTTTTCAGTACATTTCTATGTTCCACCCGAAACAGATCGAAGACGGTCTTTACGGGAGTGAAGGTGGTCAGCGGTTCTTCAATGAAGACGGTGATCCAGTTTGCCATCGCGCCATTCCAAAGTCCCGGTAGTTCCTGCACCTTGATCTCTTTTCCTTTATACGATTTTTGAGAAATAAATCCTTGTTCGGCGTCGATAAAGTTTTCTAAGTCGAATCTTTTGCCTTTATAGTTCTTTATGCCACACACTAAATCAACGGGATTGAAGTGGGTGGAGTGGTCCACCACTTTCTTTTGCTCTTTGTCTTGCAGATTGATTTGTGCCGATTCGACGATCATCAAACGTGCGCTGCCGTCTTTGGCTTTCACCCAGAACGGTCCGCCGCCCGGTTCGCCTTCGTTTTTCACCATCCCGCAGACCCGTATCGGTCGGTTCAGCAGTTGCCGGAGGTGGTGGATGTGTTCTTTTGCGTCTTTGTAAGTCTTGCCTTCCGCCTCTTTGTAGCCGATGCGCTTCATAAATGCATCTATTTCGGTCAATTGTTCGGCGGTGGGTTTTTTATCCAAAAGGTGGAGATAACTGAATACCTTTTCCTGCACCTCCATCAGGGTGCCTGCCAAGAGCTTTTTATATTTAACCGTATCGTCTTTTGCCCGATCCGGAATAACGTTGTCGATATTTTTAATAAAAACGAGATCGGCTTTCAGTTCGTCAAGGTTATAAATCAACGCCCCGTGTCCGCCCGGACGGAAGACGATTTGACCTTCCTCGTCGCGCAACAGTTCGCCGGTAGCGTCTAAGCTGACCGTATCGGTGGCTGGTTTCTGTACCGAAAAGGTGACATCATATTTCACTTGGAACATCTTTTCAAAGACTTTGCTCACCTTTTTCAGTCGGTTTTTGAAGGAGGGCAGGTATTCTTCCGACACGGTGAAATGCAATGGTGCTTTTTTGCCGTTGTTGCAATACAAAGCCCCTTCTACCAAATGCTCATCGAAAGCCGTGCGTACAAAGTCCCGATAAATATGGAAATCGACTAAGCCTTTGGGGGTATTCCCGTAGTTCAGTCCTTTTTTACCTAAAATATAGGGAAGCACTTCCAAGTATTCCCGTTTGGCAATCATCTTTTGGATGTCTTTCCCCTCTTTCCACATCACAGCGGTCAGGTGGTCGTAAAAAGGCATTTCGCTTAATCGGGTGAAGAAATTAAACATTGTCGAGGGTCCTCTCTGTTGCACCAATGCCAAAAATTCTTCTTCTGTCCCTTTATAGGTGTCTGAAAAAGTAAATAAATCTTTAAACATACGGGTAGCCGATCCCGAAGCCGGGATCATCTTTACGAGATCGCACGTTTGACGGGCTTTCTCGTATTGTGTCAACAAGCATTCTTCCGCTTCCGCTTCGATACGGGTGATCCCGTTTCCGACGGTGGCAGGTTCAGACAGCGCTACAAAAGTCATTCCTTTCTTCAGGTTCTCCCATTGACGGTCGATTTGTTCTGCTTTTATATCTCTCTGCTTGAAATGCTTCAGATCTTCTTTACTGTAATTACTGTTTTTCATTCTTTTTTATTTATGATCCACGATGATGAGGGCTTTTGTGTAGACTGACACTGCTCCGAATCGTTTGTAGAGCTATCTATGTAAGCGATGAAACGATTTTAAAAATAAACGAATAAACGATCTTCCCCAGCTTCAGCCTGCGCGCAAGTCTTCCCTTTTCAACATCAAGCTTCGTCCTCGTCGTACACCTCTTCTTGATTATCCAATTCGGCTTCATAGAAATCCTCTGCCTCTTCCAGCAGGGAATCAATATCATCTTGTATGAGCGGTTCGGCGTCGATCCAGTAAATTTTTTGATGACTGTCAAATCCGTCTAAGTCACACTGTATGATACAACGGGGTTTTTCGGTATGCACAACATAGACTAAATCAAGTGCTTCCTGTGAATTATCCGCAATAAGAAATTTGGGTAACATAACCTATTCAGTTTTAAAATTCCGGATGCAAATATAAGATAAAATCAACGTCACTTCGTTATTTTCCGGTTTTATTTTGTATCTTTGCGTAGTATTGTGTAAAATTTCAGATTATGTGGTTTCCATTTAAAAATTCTGTTTGTGTGCGGCAAATGTTGTGCCT
>JAVXFZ010000081.1:0-11010 GCA_036657595.1 Odoribacter sp.
TCTGATGAGCGTGCCACGCCCTAATAATCGAAGGATTTTTCTGATGAATAATATAGAACCGCTCAATTTCACTCATATTTAAATCATTCACGTGAGAAATCGCTCCGCGGTCATCAACTGAAATCCCTCCTTGAATAAATTTTATTTCCGACATATTCTATAAATTCATTATTCGACATAGATTATTCATACAAATATCTTTTCTAAAATACTTATTATAATATTTCAAACCATTTTTACCCAATTTCTCTAATTCTGAACTGGGACAATTCGAAAACTTCATAATTTGCTCAACTAACCCATTAGTATCTCCGGCAGCAACTGCATATCCGTTACACGCTTCCCTAACAATTGCAGCCCCTTCACCATTTAATACAGCACAAACAGGTTTTGCTGCTGCCATATAAGCCTGCAATTTAGCCGGAACTGTCAAATTAAATATCATTTCATCTTTTAATGATAATATCAATACATCAGCTTGTGCAAAAAAAGATGGCATTTTTTCTAAAGGGAAACGCCCAAGAATAAAAACATTATCCTTCAAATCATTTTGTTGAACAAAATCTTCTATATACTTCCTTTTTCTACCATCTCCAATAAAAATCCATTTTATCAAAAAAAATTCTTTTAACAATAATGCTGCTTCCATCATTGTTTCAAATCCCTGTGCCTCACCAATATTTCCGGCATACATAATCCTAAAGCCAGCAGGTAAATCAGGAATCTGAGACAAAGTAGATTTAATAAAAACATCCTCTCCCCAATTGGGAAAATATACTACTTTTTTTGAATAATCTCCCTTTTCCAATATAGATTGTTCAAAACCTTTCGAACTAATCAAAATCTTATCTGAATATTTATATAAGAAACATACAACATATCGAAAAAATGACAAAACATACTTATTACTCACTCCCCCAGCAGCACTTAAGCTCTCCGGCCACAAATCCAACACCCAAAAATACAATGGGATCTTTTGTCTCCATTTCATAATGACAGCAGGAATACCAACTGTAACAGGAGAAGTCTCGTGCACAAATATACGATCAAACTTTTCCCGAAAAGAAAGCAAAAAAGCACACCAAGAAGCCATCAACAGATAACTCAGATAATTCAAAAAAAGCCTGACACCTTTTCCACTTCCTCTCGGAATAACGGGAACCCGAATTACCTTCACCCCATCCACAACTTCCTTGCGTTTTTTAAAGATACCGTATCCGGATAAATAATGTCCCTGAGGGTAATTAGGAATACAAGTAATAACAGTCACCTGATGGCCACGTTTAACCAGATCAAAGGCAACATCATTCACTCGAAATACTTCCGGATAAAAATGATTTGTTACAACTAATATTCTCATTTCCTATTCGTGCCAAACAACACGCTTAATATAATCTGTATAAGATAAAATAATCCTCACCACTTTATCACTCACATTTGGCATACTATAATCATACACTGGACGAAAATTTCGTTGTTCCAAATTCTGATTTTGCAACTCCGCCAATCCTTGCATCACTCTTACCGGATTCAATCCAACCATCATCACGCTTGCTTCTTCCATTGCCTCCGGACGTTCGTGTGCCTCCCTGATATTTAAAGCTCTAAAATTCAAAATAGACGACTCTTCACTAATTGTGCCGCTATCTGAAAGGACAACATTCGCATTCATTTGAAGGTGATTATAATCACTCAAACCCATCGGCTTCATAAGTCGTACATTGGAATGGAAAGTAATTCCTTTTTTTTCAATCATTTTCCGGGTACGCGGATGACAGGATACAATGACAGGATCATTATATTTTTCAGCAACCGTATTTAATATCTCCACCAAATTATAAAAATTCTTTTCGGAAGAAATATTTTCCTCCCGATGTGCAGATACCACAAAAAACTTTCCTTTTTCTAATTGCAGCCGTTCCAATATATCCGACTTTTCAATCTTAGGGAGATATTGATGGAGCACCTCATACATCGGACTACCGGTTTTTATAATTCGGTCGGCAGGAAGACCTTCCCGTAGTAAATATTCTCGGGCTATTGAACTATAAGTAAGATTCATATCTGAAATATGATCCACAATTTTTCGATTACTTTCTTCCGGAACCCGCTGATCAAAACAACGATTCCCTGCCTCCATATGAAAAATCGGAATATGCCGTTTCTTCGCTGCAATAGCACAAAGGCAAGAATTTGTATCCCCCAATACCAAAAAAGCATCCGGATCTTCCTCTTCCAAAACTGGATCAATACTAATCAAAATTTGTCCGGCTGTCTCTGTTGCATTTTTTCCGGCTGCATTTAAAAAATGATCCGGTTTTCGAAGTCCTAAATCTTCAAAAAACACTTCATTCAATTCATAATCGTAATTCTGTCCGGTATGGACTAATATATGTTCAATCGCAGGACTATCATCCAGTTTCTGAAGTACACAAGCCAAACGTATAATTTCAGGTCTTGTACCTACAACAGTTAATACCTTTAATTTTTTCATTCTATTTTATTTATTTTCAACAGGTTCAAAATAAGTATCTCCATCTTGCGGATCATACCATTCATTGATCCAAAATTGAGTATAAAGTTCTTCTTCGCCGATATTGGTAATATTATGAGTATACCAGATAGGCATATCAACATAAGATGGTTCTGTACCATCCAATACAAAATTCAAAATCTCCTCTGTCCCGATTCTGCGAAGTTGAATCCGAGCCTTCCCTTTTATAACTGTAAAACGTTCAATCTTCCGAGTATGAAAATGATTTCCCCGCGTAATTCCCGGCACTGTCGTCGAAAACGAAACCTGTCCACCAATTCCCAATTTAATTGTTTCTACAAATATGCCACGCGAATCTGTATGCTGAATAAGTTTTCGAGGATAAAAAGCAGAAAAGTCGATGTAACTACAAAAAGTATTGAAAAGATTAATCTCATTCTGATCTTTTAATTCCGGAACAATTCCCTGTTCAAAATATAAGCCCCTAAAATTCTCTAACAGTGTCAATATTTCCGTTACTTTTTTTTCAAAATCATAAGGAACATAGTCACACTCAATAATTGATTTTGATAATTTCTGTACGTACTGAATCCTATTTATAATGTGTCGACATAAATTGCCAACATAAATTAAATTGACTGTACCATCCTGTATAATCTGAGGCGTTTCATTATGAGTCAACTTATAACAAAATGTAGCTATAAACGAATTATAATTGGGTTTCCCAAACGCCCCATACACATTAGGAACAACCATTCCGGTGAATGATGCTTGATTTCGTTTTGCCCATTCTTCCAAAAGGATGCGTCCCTCCCGCTTTGATCTGCCATATTCATTTTCTTTTTCCTCTTGTGTAGAAGAAGAAAACAATATATAAGGTGTCACCTTCTCTTCTTCCATAGCCCCGATCAATTGTTTAACCAATCCTAAATTAGTTTCATAAATCACCTGAGGATCTGGATGACGGTTCATCGCTGCCAGATGAACAATAACATCACATTGCTTAACAAACGAACATAATTGTTGCTTGTCTTGAAAAAAAGCATCTTCAAAAGGAATACACTCTATCCCCTCCACCAATTCTAAATGATGATACAGATGCGTCCCAACAAAACCAGCCTGGCCTGTTATTCCGACTTTCATAAAATATTAATAATAAAATTGATAGAAAAGCAAATCCGGATAGCTGAATTTTAGAAAAGTAACACTGATGTGCTATCCAATATTTTAAAGTTCAATTAGTCAATAGACTTAAAATGATTTATAAACCAAGATCTTCCCGAATAAAAGACAATTTCAATAAAAGCTCTTTCATCCCCTCTACATCTAAACGCCGGGTATTATGAGAATGATAATCCTCCACCTCAGCTATTTTTTCATTCCCTTCTACAAAGAATTTATCGTAATTTAAATCCCGGGTATCACAAGGAATCCGATAATAATTTCCCATATCTTCCGACTTCACCATCTCCTCACGAGTCACCAAGGTTTCATATAACTTCTCTCCGTGCCGGGTACCAATCACTCGGACGGGTGTATTTGTTTTATATAATTCTTTTAAAGCCTGTGTCAAAGTTGATAATGTTGCAGCAGGAGCTTTCTGAACAAACAAATCACCATTCTGTCCATGCAGGAAAGCGTACAACACCAAATCCACCGCATCGTCCAAGGTCATCATAAAACGAGTCATATTAGGATCTGTTATTGTTATATCAGCTCCATTCTTCATTTGTTCTACCCACAATGGAATAACAGAACCGCGACTTGCCATCACATTTCCATAACGCGTACAACAAATTGTTGTCCCTGCCCCTTTCCCCAATGCTCTGCCTTTAGCTATCGCCACCTTTTCCATCATCGCTTTCGAAATACCCATCGCATTAATCGGATAACAAGCTTTATCGGTGCTCAACACAACAATATTTTTCACTCCGTGTTCTATTGCTGAATTCAACACATTTTCCGTCCCCAATACATTTGTTTTCACCGCCTCAACCGGAAAAAACTCACAAGACGGAACTTGTTTCAATGCCGCTGCCGAAAAGATATAATCAACTCCATTCATTACCCCATCCACCGAACGTCGATCTCGCACATCGCCAATATAAAATTTCACTTTTGAACTTTGCAAATGATGACGCATATCATCTTGCTTCTTCTCATCCCGACTAAAAATCCGAATTTCCTTAATATCCGAATCCAAAAATCGACGTAACACTGCATTACCGAAAGAACCTGTTCCTCCCGTAATTAAAAGTACCTTACCTTTAAACATAGAATTTATTTGTTAGCTATTGATCTTAATTTTTCAATGAAATCATATGCTATTTGTTTATTATCAAATTTATTTATAGCATAGTTATATCCTCTAAAACCTATACTTTTACGTAAATCAAAATCAGTTATAATTTTTTGCATTATTGCTTTTATCTCAGAATCACTACTTAAGCTAGAAATTACTATGCCTATTTCATTGTCAGATAAAAGTTTCATAGATGCAACATCTTCTGGTCCAAACCCAACAACCAAACGCCCAGAGATTAAATACTCAGGTATTTTAGTTGATATTGATAATTTAGTTAATGATTTATTATATACATCGTCACTTTCCACATGAAGTAATATATCACTATTCAATATTTCATTTTGTAAATTTTTCCCACTTAAAGCTCCTTTAAAACAAATACCATTTGCTTGAAATTGCTTTAAAATTTCAACAGAAGGCTCATCCATCGTATATATATTAATAGTCGAATTAAATGATAAACGAGCAAAACGTACTAACATTTTCCATCGATTAAGATGTAAACCACCAAAATAGGAAATAATCACTTCTGATTTTTTTATGTATAAATGATAATCCTGCTTAGGAATAGAATTCATCAATGGGAAAAACTCTTTATTAAAGTATGCAGAATACTCTTTACACATTAATTCACCTATTGCAAAACACAGAGAAGAATGATTAATTGTTCGGCGATAAAATGATTTCATCTGTTGTTTATGAATAATATCTAAAAAATTTCTTCTTATAGGATGAATCAAATAATCATCAGTCAAATAAGTTACTAAAGGTTTATTTAAATATTGTGAAAGGAAAAAAGCTATTTGGTGAGAAAAACCAAAATTTCCTCCCACATAAAACAATAAATCAGGATTATTACCTTTACACCAAGCTCTAAATGTTTTTGTATTCCACGAACGACAGTTCCATAATATATCTCTAAAAATTGTAAGATAAGCTGACTTTGATTGTAATATTTTAAATAACTTTGATTCCGTTTCCAATTTACAGGTCATAGAAGGTATCATAAACGAAGATTTCTCTAATGATTGACCACAGGTCGAACTAAATAGCAAAAGACTTTTTAATACATCTACATCCGTTATTTTGAAATAGTTATTACAATATTCAAAATCAGGGATTTCAGAACGAAAATATAACTGAGAAATATCATTCTTTAAAACATTAATCAAAAATGATTCAAGAGTTTTTCCATTATTATGAACCTTAGAAAAAGAATTATGAGAAATAACTAAAACTTTCATATTTTTTATATTCAAAATACAACACAATTTATTCGGTCACTGTAAGAGAATATAATAGTTGATATATTTTTCTACCTTGCTCTTTTGTATCTTTATTTTTCAATACAAATTCACGAGCGATCTCACCAAATCTAATTAATTCAGATGCTGGTTGATTCAGTGTATAATCAATGGCTTCTGTTAATGTTTCTATAGATTCATCTTTAAGCAATTTCAAATATGGATAATACTCCATAGGAATTCCAGACAAATAGTTCATTAAAACAGGTGTTCCAGACAACATATATTCCATTGTTTTAGAAGGGAACGAATACATTGTGTATTCACCCTCACTCGTGCGTGGATTTATTAATAATGTTGCTTCAATCTGCATTTCTAAAATTTTTTCGTGGCGAAGTTGACCATAATATTTTATCCTATTGTCCTTATTCTGATAATCCATCACCAATGATTTAGCATCACCTGTCCCACAAATCCATAGTTGAAAAGATGGATTGGTTGTTGCAATAAAAGCTTGTAAAAGATTAAGAATACCATACCGTTTGCACAAAGAGCCTGCATAAAAGAGTATTTTCTTTGTATTATTCTGATCTTTCTTGATATTTTGAATAGGAAAACTATTAATTATTCCTTCTATAACAATATATGGTACAGAATTTATACCCAAATAATCAATCATATTATTAGTCAAAACAACATAAGCATCAACGCAATCTAAACAAGAATAAATCTTCTTCATTATTTGATGTGTACGCCACGTATAATACATATTTGTTTTTGAACACATAAATATAGGAAGATCTGGAATGACTAAACAAATTTTAATATTCCTATTAAACAATTTAATTTGTTGAGCCGCACGCAAGAATGGAGTATGCATACCATAAATCAAAAGTATCTGATCATTTTTTTTACTATTACTCCATTCTTTTAATTCTTTAAAAACAGCTTTATAACGAGAATAATCTCTGAACAATCGACAATTTATAAAACCTACATTCACATCTTTAGCTGTATCTATATGTTTAAATGTTGAAGATTTTATAATAAAATCTGAATATAAATCAGGAAAAGGACCAATATATAACGCATTGACTATTTTTATTGATTGATTATTATATTTCTCAACACCTCTCAATATATTCCATTGAAAATTATTAGCTGCATACTCTACAATACCTTTGCTTTTTTTAAAAATTTCTTCTTCCATTTCCTTTGGAAACAGTCCTGTTATAAATAAAATATCCATAAAAAATAATAAATAAAATACCACATAGATTCAACTTTACAACAAATCACAATCCAAAGTCAGCAGATCACATAAATTGCTATGTGATGGCATTTCTTGCATCAGTCATATTCTTCCTTATAGGATGATCAATTGTATAATAAATATAAAATATAAACAAAACTCTATAGGCAGGCGAGGTAAATAAGATATATCCTTTTATATTAACAATGATAATGACAAATAAAAAAAAATAACTAAATGATCTAATTTCTTTATTAATAAAGTAAAGTCTTAAAAACATATACCAAACGAAACAATACAAAAACAAACAATAAATAATACCGCCAAAATTTAATTGTAATAAATATCCCATATCGGTATTTTTATCAGAAACTAAAAAAATATCATGTCCAGATCCCCAAATATATTCTGAAATAGATTGCGGTAAAACCAACATAGCTTTAAATAAAATGTCAAAAGTTTCTGTATTCCCATCATTATTTTGCAAAGTAAAATCTAAAATTTGTGTAAAAAAAGCAAATCCCCATTCAATAGTCTTTGTGAAATCTTCAAAAATTGGAACATTATAGAGAATAAAAGTAATCAACAAGAAAATTAAAGTAAATCTTATTAATATATTATAGCCTTTCCCCGTAAAGAGTAAATAACACAACACAATTATTATAGGTACGAAACCGATTCGAGCATTGAAAAGAATAGATATAAAAAAGAAAGGCATTAGCCACAAATTAATTTTTTTCTTCGAATATATTAAGCAGAAACTAAACGCAATACCCTGAACAATCCCGTAAGCATAACTTAAACCTTCTGAAAAACCGAAATTTCTAAGCTTTAACATATCGGTATATTCTGTTCTTTTCAATAAAACATCACGAATATATTGATTAATCGAAGGAAAAAAAATTAAAATTACACTTATAATTGCAGCTAAACCCGCAATATTTATAAAGAAATCAATGAATTGTTTCCTTATGATATTTGTTTTAAAATAAATGACAAAACAATATGACAAAAATAAAGTTTCAATTAAAGTGATCAAATTGGTTTTACTATACCCTAACTCATTGGTAAATAGACCTCTAAAAAAAGAATAAAAAATAATACAAATAAAAAATAAGAATTCTACTTTATAACAGGTTATTAATTTAGAAAACAAACGTTTTTTACATAAATAAAAAAATGCTATTGGATAAAGTAATTTTATGGGAGTAAAAGGTAAAAACACAAAAGGGGGATTATAAATATAAATGTAGAGAATTATCCCCAATATAACCAATAGTAGTCGTTCTTTATTTAATATAATACTCATTTTATCCAACGCCTTAGCAAATTAATCATAGCCTTCCACCAATATATATGAAAAATATTTTTAACATCTGCAAACGCATATTTCAATGCCATAAATTTATATTTTGTATAACATGACAATAGACAAGCACATCTTAAATCAGATAAATAAACTGCTTTAGCATATATATCATAAGTTTTAAACATATCAATAGTTTCTCTATGCGATTTCAATAAAGTATAAGGATCTCTTTTTGTAGCAAGTGGCGCAACCCGATAGTAAGCCAAATACTTATCCATAAATCCAATCGGATATTTACTTGCAATCATACAATTCATATAAAAATCCTCGGCAATAACTCCATTCTTAAAATAACCCAATTCAGCCAATACATCCCGTTTAATCATATAATTTACAGGCGGATGAAATTTCTGACAGATTATATCTTCAAAAATATATCCACCACGCAATTTATGATCAATTATGACAGGCAACCTCCTTGAATCAGAATCAATCTGAAAACATCTTCCATAAGACATTGCATATTCAGGATTACATTCCATAAAATCTAATTGCCATTCCAGTTTTTGAGGAATCCAAAAATCATCAGAAGCACATAAACTAATATATTTACCCTTAGCGTAATTTTTTATCGTGTCAGTTAATGTCTGAGCTACACCCTTGTTTTCTTGAAGTATTAATTCATAACCAAAATCGACTTGATATTTTTTGAGAATATTAGGGCAATCATCTTTTGAACCATCATCTACAACAATCCACTGAAACTTTTTATATGTTTGATTATGTATACTTAACAAACATTCTACAATATATTTTTCGTGATTATAACACGGGACTATTACGGTTATGAAAGGTTCCTTTATGTCCATTTTAACTTTATGTATTATTTATAATACGATAATTTAATTTGATAATGCCCCCTGTTGTGGCTTTTTTAGAAAAATGATATTTCTGAAAATATAAATCATTATAAAAAAATATATAATATAATTTATGACATAAGCTTGTACTATTCCAACAATACCATTAAAATTCATTAAAATAAATGCCAAAACTATATAAAGAACTCCTCCAAAAATTTCAGTTATAACAAATGTTTTTGTCATAGCTTTTGCCAACATTAAAAAAGCCAATAGCCAACTAACTATTTTGAAAAAATCACCTATTAGCTGCCAAATAAAAAGATTTTCCATCAAAATAAAATCAGGGGTAAACAAGATCCGAATGATTAGAAATCTAGTAAAATAGACAAATGAAAAACCAACAAGCAATATAGGAATTATCATTTTGTAGGCCTTAAAAATTTCTTTTCGTAACTCTTTTATATCGTTAATTTCTGCTAATCTTGGTAGATAATATATGCTAAATGAAGTTGTAATGACCATTAAATACATTCCTGAAATTCGATTCATCGCTTCCCACCAACCAGCTTCAATTTCTGAAATATGAACAATAATGTGTCCGCGTAAAATAAGCTGAGAAACAGGAACTAATGCGACAGAAACTAAAGTCATTAAAGAATATCCCATATATTTTCTACCTACAACAATATTATATTTATGCTTAAAATATTCCCAAGAAAACCAAGGTAATTTTCTCAACATTTGTAATGTTACAAATAACATTACACTTTGAAAGGTAACTGTACTAATTAATGCTCCTTTTAGTCCAAATGATAATACAAGAACAATAGAAAAAAACGCACCTAATATAGCACTAACCATACTAATAAAAACATATTTTTTAAATGCCTTATAACCGTTTAATATAGAAAGGAATAAATTATTAATGGCATATAAGCACACTGTAAATCCAAAAATTATAAATACATAATCATAAGCTTCCGATAACATAATGACCCTACTCCAAAAACGATGAAATAAAATTAAAATAATCCCACATCCTAAAGAGCCAAGAATGACAAAGCGAAAAGCTGTTGATATATAGATCTTTATACTATCCTCTTCTTTATGTTCGGAAACGAATTTAGTTACTCCTTGATTAATGCCCAAAGAAGCAATATTCATTATAATTGATGAAAAATTATTTAATTGTCCTAATAATGCAATCCCTGAAGGACCTATAACAATAGCAACAACTTTAACACTGATAAATCCTGTCAACATCTTTACCAACGTAGAGAGAGCTGTTAAAGAAAAAACTCTAATTATATCAGATTGTTGAAGCTTTTTTGAAAAAGAACATAAAAAATCCCACAACTTTACCATTTATTAATAGTGCTAACTATCACATTTATTTCATTTTCTGTCATCACCGGACTCATTGGTAAACTCAATTCTTCCCGATGAATCTGCTCGGTAATAGGAAAAGACAAGTTGTTCCATTCTTGGTAACATTCCTGTTTATGAGGAGGTATCGGATAATGAATAATCGTTTGAACGCCAT
>JAVXFZ010000082.1:0-10838 GCA_036657595.1 Odoribacter sp.
TTTCTTACCGGAGAAATGGAACAGATGCCGGACGCTTCGGTGCGGGAATTATGATGAATGCGCAATAAATCAGTTAAAGGGTTTATTTCAATTCGTTCAGGTATTTTTTTAATGACTCTCCTTTAGAAGGGGCTGAAGCTTTATATTGAATCAATTTGCCATCTTTGTCGTAAATCAAGAAATGAGGTATGCCTTGAATATTTAGCATAGAGGTCAACTCATCTCCGGTGGCAATAAATTGATGTCCTTTCATCTGAAGTTTATCCATTCTATTTGTCCACTCATTTTTATTTTTATCAATAGATATACTAATAAACTCTACTTGTTTATTGGTGATTTGTTTTTCTAATTCTTGTAAATGCGGTATTTCGGCACAACAAGGAACGCACCAAGATGCCCATAGGTCAATGTATAGATATTTTCCTTGAAAATCAGATAATTTATAAAGCTTTCCATTTCTGTCCTCAATCGTTGCTGTTGGAAGTGGTGCTCCTTCTACGGAATACTTCTTAGCTGTATATTCGCGAATGAATTGATCTCTTTCTTTGGGGAGAAAGCTACACATTCTCTCTAATCGTGCAAGTCCTTCATCGAAATTATGTGTATAGTCATAATGGATCAGATAGTTTTGTAATATATTGCGAATCACGTTCTGGATAATTTCGGGTTGAGTATATTTTTGCTGTAGTTGTTGGATTTGTTCTTCCGGAATAGAGCTTGTCATTTCCAGATTTTCAATAATCGTATTGATAGTGCTGGAAAATAGTAGGGCTGTTGGACAATCTAAAATCTTTTCGGGTGTTGGTACAGTATTTTTTATATTTTGCGGCATTTTATAATTTGTGTCGCGTTGATAAATAAATTTCAAACTTTCAATTCCGTTCAAATAATCCAGATAGCTGTGGATAGACAAATATTCAGCTACTTGTCGGATCACGTGGTATTGTTTAATAATAGAATCGGCTTTTTGTATGTATGCTTTCAGAAATTCTTCTACTTGTTCACTCCGTGGTGGAATTGTCCATAACTCTCGGTTGTGATCTAAGTAGAATCTTTCGTATGCACAGAGGGCATTATTATCCTTGTCTTTAGTGTCAAAAACAATTAGCATTTGCCGATTGTTTGACTTCAATTCTAATAAATGATTTTTACCAGAAACAATAAACAGTGGCTGTGAAAAAGGCCATTGTTGATTACCTATATCCATAACGCCTCTAAGAGTGATGAAATGAGGACTATCACAAGTCAATCGGAGAATAAAATTCTGTTGTGTCGAATCCACTTGAATGGAGATGAGAGAATCCTTTTGTTCAACGAATAGTGTATAAGCAAGATTTTTGGGGATACTTAGATGTCCCTTTACAATTGTTTCGTGTTTTGAGATAGAACATGCTGCCGCTATAAAAAATAGCAGGCAGCATATAAAAACATTTAACTTTGTAGTTTGCATATCTATTTTACTTTATACATAGCTTCAATCGGTTTATAAGCAACATTTAGGTAAGGAGAACCGTGAACGGGGCTACCGGTATCGCTATTCAATATATAGATATGTCCATTCAGACCGGACACATTGGGTTGATAAACTCCCACGTAAAGTTCTTCTTCATTTGGACTAAGGGCTAATGTTGTAATTTCCGCTCCTGGTAAATCAATCGTAGCCCAAGGTGTAGTGGGAAAACTATTGTCGGAGAAATACCAACGGTAGATTTTATTTCCCTGAGCATACAACAATTCTTTATACTGAGGACTGGAAACATAAGGAGTTTCTGAAGTTAACACAGTGCTACCTATTAACGCCTTCTGTTCACGAAGATCATACAATATTTCTATGATGTTCCAGTCATCGTCATATACATTATTATAAAAGTTATTACCGACGGTTGTTTTATATATGACATCATTAAGATGGCTGATAACAGTGAAACAATCCTTAATTGTATTTGTGAACATAGCAATCGGTTCGTGATTTTCGAAAGTCTTTTCTTTACTTAGGTCTTTGAGATTTTGACCATCAAAATAACAGGGAGAATGGAGATCTGTATTCCATAAATAATAAACGGGATTGTAACCAGCAAAATTTTCCAATCTGATTGGACCATATTTGGAAGTCAACATTGTGTGAGCGAGAATAAGTCCTTCTACACTTGCCAAATTATAAACGCTGCCATTTTCGCTGTAAATTAAAGCTGATTGGGCTGAGTTATCCGGGATTTGCATTTTTATTGGAACAAAGTCCGGAAATTCCGGTGCCGAAATAGCATTTTCCAATTCAAAAGTTTTGGTATTGATGGCATATATAGTTGGTTGCTCTTTGCAACTGATAAACAATTGAGAGAGGCGTTTCGCTATGTCTGTCGGATATTTAGCAAATTGATAATCCGGATTATTTGTTTTCAGGCAATGAGTTTCAAATTTTTCTATGGCACCCGCAGCTAATTCTTTAGCAGAAAATTTGCGCATAAAAGAAAGTTGCATACTGCCATCTTGATCTGAGCTCAGTACGGCTATCCCTTCTTCGTACGGCGAATTTACGTGCATATCAAAGGTATAGAAAGCACTGCCGTCAGCATTGCTCGTTTTAAGCCTTACTTTATAACTCCCTAAGTCTTTTCCGATATATTTAAATGTTGAAGAATCGGAATAAAATTTATAATTCACTTGCCATTCATAAGTAAGTGGAAGGGCTGTATTGGTCTGTGTTATATCCGGACTAATGAGGCAGATTTCATTTTTATCAATATTGTATTCTTTTTGCAATTTTGTTGTATCAATAGATATAACCGCTATACTCCTCGTGTCGAGGGTTGTATCATCCTCAAAACAGGCTGCCGATAGGAGGGAGAGCAAGATGGGTAAGATGTATTTTAGTTTCATAATTGTCTTGAATTAACAGTAAATCTTATAAGTTTAATATTCCATATTTTTACACAATGGGGAAAATATACTTACTCTGCTACATTGGGATTAGGGATTTCTGCTCCATATTCCGGATGTTGTTGAAAAAAGTTGTATAATGGAATTAGAATATATTTGGTCATTGTATAATCATAGTCCCAGAGCCATCCGAACTGAACGTTTTCTAAATTCGGTCCGCAAGTTTTTACGATGGCTCGATAAGTAGCTGGTACTGTTTGTTCCATTTGTCTGAAATATTCTATAAATTTCACCCATACAAAGGGATTCCAAGGACCAAGTTTAAAATCTGGCCACGTGGGATTCCCTTGCCAATCCTTCCAAGCAGGTGGCTCTACTACATTATTAAAAGTAGCAACAACTTGATCTCCGGCACTATGAACCGGTACAAAATCTGTTGTTTCTTGTAATTTGAAACTTACCTGCCAATTGAGAGAATCACCTAATTCTTTCCTGAATACTTCTAATGGAAGAATCCCATTGATCGAATCGGCTTTAATAACACATTCAGTCGGTATTTTATAATGCACATCGGCTTGTGCCGTTGTTTTATTGGGAACAATAATAACTTTAAAAGTGCGTTCACGGTTAACAGGAACCCCCATAATTTTTATGGGCAATTCCATCGTATAGTTGGTTGTTGCCAATGGAGTGATTCCAAAGGAATACCTGATACTGTCTTTTGGAAAATAGATTCCGGTAAAAGTCGTTTCGAAAGTAGGATAATTTGTTTCTTCACAAGCTGTAAACAGCAAACCTAAGATCAGGTAAATCCAGCCGTTTGATATGTATTTTATTTTTTTCATAGCATAATCGGTTTTTATTATTTTCTGTAATCAAATTCTTGCTCCGGAACCTGAACGGTATAAATTTGTGAACTTGCGCTGACTGCTTGTCCATCTGCGTTCTGAAAATTTAAATTCCGACGTTTCATATTGAAAAACGCTTGTCCTTCGCCGATAAATTCTTTATAACGTTCATCATCAATACGCTCAACGGTGAGTGTTTCCTGAGGAGTACGTTCATCTAAAGCGACCAACCCCCTGCTGATCAACACCTGATTAAAATAATTCAAGGCTTCCGGATATTTCCCTTTCTGTAATAATACTTCCGCTGCAATATAGAACATTTCGGGAAGGCGGATTAGATTGATTCCTTGAATGATATCGGTAGGACATTCCTTATTAATTAACTGGTATTTATCGGTTATTTTTATCATCCTGAGTACTTGATTCAGTTTTGAAAACCAAGAATCCCAACGATAATCATTCCCTACGCGATTGAGAGCATATAAAGCATCTATATTACGACGGGGATCCAGTGAATAAAATGAGATAGCCTTCTGTAAATCATTAGATATATTTTCGTAGAAACCTTTACCATAAAGTCCGAAAATGGTTTCTTTTTTAGATAGGATTCCTGCCAAATCGCCATTTATTTCTGTCTTTTTAAGTAAAGATTGCTTTTCACTTTTAATGACCTTTTCGGCATAATATAAAGCACTATCCGCATTATTCTGGGTAAGATATACCCGGGCTAAAGTAGCTTGAATTGCTTGCAAATTAAAATGAATAGACTGATCTTTCAGAAACTTGTCATAACTGGTAGCAGCATTATACAATTCCGCATCGTTTAATAACTGTTCCGCTGTTCTTAAATCTGTTTTTATCCGACTGTACACTTCTTTAGCTTTCAAGATTTTGGGTGCTGTCAAAGAAAATTCAGTAGCGTAAGGTATTCCATCTGCTTCCTGATTTAACGTGATTTGCTCACTGAAAAGCCGTAATAGATCGAAATGCATAAATGCCCGTAATCCCAAAGCTTCTCCTTTGTAAATATTATAATATTGTAAGGATGTAGGTGATTCGTGTTGCAAATTTCCTAAGATATTATTGACATTGGAAATGTTGTTATACATTTTGCACCAAATTTGATAAAATCCTTTTTCAACTTCGGTATGTTTATAATTAAATGCCCTTAATTCAGATACATAAGTATTTCCGAACGAAGTGTAATATTGTGCCATTATATCCAAGGTATAATAGCTGAAATAGCGTCCGTAAAGATTGCTATCACGCATAGTGGCATATACACCGTATAAAGCATTTTCAAAACCTTGCTGATCTTTCAACAAATCTTTATTGAGCACTTCTCCTTTTGGATGAACATCCAAAAAATTATCACAGGAACTACTCGTAATAAGTATTCCCAATATGATCATTATATTTTTGAGATTTATTTTCATAATGTGGTATATTTAAAAAGTGGTACTAAGGGTGAATTCAAAGCCGTTACTATATAGATAATCGGTTCCTCGTTCAATTTTAACATTGGAGATACGGAACAAATCGGTCAAGTTCACTCCAAGTCGCAGGTTGCGTACATACAGTTTAGAGCAGATATTCTGATTAAATTCATATCCAACATTCAGCGTACTCAGCGTGAAAACATTTTCTTTTTCTACAAATCGATCTGTTTGCTTTGGGATGGATTTATTGATCGCTATATTTTTATACAAGGCGATGTCGCCCGGATTCTTCCAGCGTTCATCAAATGCCCGTTGATCAACATTACTTTTCGGATCAGCTCCTTCGATTTTAGATGCTCGGGTTGCATTGTACAGATAACCACCACATTTGAACGTGCCTAATATATATAAACTGAATCCTTTATAATAAAGATTGGTTGAAACATTTCCCCGAAATTTAGGTTCCATATCTCCAATAACAACCTTATCGTCCGGATTATATTCAAATGTACGTTCCCCATTTAATTTATAATATACCTCTTCACCGGTAGCCGGATCAATACCTGCTGAACGAACCACTTTCAAGGCAGTAACGGATTCTCCTTCTTCATATTGTCCCAGCGGAGTGAGACTTGCTGCATTATTGTTTTTATTGTTTTCTTCTTTCAATGCGGTGCTGATCTTTTCAATTTTGTTGCGGTTGCAGTAGCCGGTAAAACTCAATTGCCAATAGAAATCATTACTTTGGATAGGAAATCCATCAATTTGAAATTCAATACCTTTATTTTTCATTTCTCCGATATTCTCCTTGCCGGTAATCACTCCTGTTGAGGGGGCTTTTGATTCATCCAATAACAAATCGGTTGTCCGTTTTAGATAAGCATCAAAAGTTAAATTCAAACGTCGCCCAAACAGACTGATATCTGTACCGATGTTATAACTCAATTCCCGCTCCCATTTCAGATCCTCATTTCCAATGGTAATAGGAGTTGCACCTATTCCATTGCGGTATTCCAAATCTCCGGAATAGCGGTAAATAGTCATTGCCTGGAAGGATTCAAAGGTGACCTTCCCGGTGTAACCGGCACTTGCGCGAAGTTTTAATAAATCGATCTTATCAGATTGTAGAAAACTTTCATTGTTTAGATTCCAACCGATACCTCCCGACCAGAAATGACCGTAACGATTGTTTGTTCCGAATTTTGAAGAACCGGTCAAACGATAAACAAAATCAGCGTAATACCGATTATTATACATATAGTTACCATTGATAAAGCCTCCTATTTCTGAACTAAGTGTCTGTGTCCCTTGTGGATGTTCTGTCGTGGGATATCCTGCGCCTTGTCCGATAAAATCGAGTTCATTGTTATAAAAACCCAACCCTTTCATTAAAGAGGTTTCGGAATGTTCGTGACGAACTTCAAAACCGGCATTTACGCTAATCAGACTATTGTTTTCAGTCGTCTTATTGAATGCACCGACTAATGTTCCCGAATAAGAGGAGCCGGAAGCTCCGGTCATAACCATAGAACCTTTTTTTGAATTGTCTGTTTCGTTTTTAAAGACCTGAGAATCAGGAGAAAGAAACCTTTCGCCCGACCCGTCGGTGACAGTGATATTAAAGGTGGCATTCACGCGGAACAAAGAATTAATTTCCCAGCGAATATCCGTATTATTGTAAAATGTTTTTTCTTTAGCACTTGTTCGATTGCCTAACTTTGCTTCATACAAAGGATTATTCTGATTCCAAGAAAGCTTTGTATTTGGATGCCCAAATTCATCATACATACGATCGTACGGGTTCATTAGCGTATATTTTGAAAAAGCACCATAGGGAGAATCTTTTGTATTGATTTCCGTATAGGAAGTCCGGTTTGCTAAAGTCAATTTATCCTGAATATGGTATTGCAATTGAAAGCCTAAGTTGTAACGTCGGCGATAATCCTCTTTCATCACTCCTTGCGTATTATTAAAGCGTCCATTTAATTCATAGCGTATATTAGAAGCACCTCCATATAATCGTAGAGAATGATCGTGAGAGAATGCAACACGGGCAGGTTGTGATAGCCAGTCGGAATTTACTCCCCGATTCACTTCCATTTGTCGCATATTATAAAGACTATCCAATCCATATTGAGCTTTATTCTCTAATGGCTCTCCCCATTGATTTTTCTGTCCTTCTGCCGTGTACAAACCGGCTAAATGCTCAAATTCCAATTTTTCTTGAGCATTCAGAACATCGTAATCTTTCAGGTAAGGAAATTGTACGTTGCCTGTAAAATTATAGGCGACCTTCATATTTCCGACAGTCAGTTTTTTCCGTTCCACCACAATCACCCCGTTGGCTGCACGTGATCCGTAAAGAGCTGTTGCAGAGGCATCTTTTAATACAGTGATAGATTCAATATCATTCATATCCAGGTCATATAAATCTTGCATACTGATTTCTATACCATCCAGAATAATTGTCGGTTGGTTTACTTGAACCTTGCTATTATTAAAAGATCCCATCCCTCGTAATAATAATTCGGGCACTTTGTTCGGATTTGAACCAAATTCGCTCCGTTCAACAATTTCCAATCCGGGCGTGAGAGCCGCTAACGCACTGATAATATTGGTCGAAGAAATGGCTTTCAGTTCACTTCCGCTTACTGTTTTGGCTGCACCGGTATAACTGGATTTTGCTTTTGTAAAATAACCGGTTACTACCACTTCATCAATCGCCTTGACATCTTCTTGCATACGGACGTTCATCGCTTTATTTTCTTCAGCAGGAAGAGTGATGGTTTTATAGCCAATACAAGTGAATGTAAGTGTTTTGATTCCTGTCGGAAGAGAGATTTCGAAACCACCTTTTTCTGTGGTGGCTGTACCTGTGAGGGGAGTCCCTTCCTGTTGTATCATTACCGTAACACCGGGTAGTGGAGTGCCTGTTTTATAGTCTACAACTGTTCCGTAAATTTTCCGGACACCTTGATTTTGAGGTAATACCTCCTTAGCTTTTATGATGATAATTTTGTCCTGAATTTCATAATCCAAAGGCTTCCCTTTCAAACATTCGTCCATTACTTCGCGAATGTTCTTACTTTGAATATGGATATCAGGTGCTTTTGTGTCTTTTAACAGTTCGTTGCTGTACAAAAAACGATACTGACTTTGTGCCTGTATCATTTTTAAGGCTTCCGTCAGAGTTTTGTTCTTTAGATTAATTTGGATTTCAGACTGTTGTGCTTGAATAGAAGTTGCCTGGGCATTTAGTACAAATAAAAAACAGAGAATAGTAAACATTTTCATAACTAACTGAAACTTGAATAACTTTCTCCGTCTTGTCGGGGAGTAATCGGATTCTTTTTTCATAAATTTGTTGTATTGAAAAGTTATTTATATAGTATTTATTTAGTAATGTAATTCAATATCATAGGTGTACAATTTTATTAAACGTCCCTTTTTTTGTGTCAAAAATCAAAATTCAAAAAGTAAAAATCAATAGAATAAAAAACTGTTGATTTTTCTGTATTATATTCTTACTAAATCACACATAATCAATCTCTTTATATCTATTCTTTCTCAAGTGTTTTGCTCTTTCTTGACTGCTCAATTTTTAATTTCCAATCATTCAATTTTCGACAAAATTAATCGGACGTTTTATCGATTTTTGATAACAATGGTTTTCTGATTAATAGAGAAAGTAATATTATATGTTTTTTCAATCATATTTAGAATGGTTGAGATTTCATCAAAACGGTCAACATCTCCAGTAAATTTATATTTCTTAATTGACGGATTTTGGTAGAAAACATCAATATTATACCATCTTTCCAGTTGTTTCATAATCTCTTCCAGTGTTTCATTTTCAAACACAAATCGACCTCCTGTCCAACCGGTAAACAAGCGGGAGTCGACTTCTTGCTTTTCTATCTTTCCATTCTGCTTTGTAAATCGGGCTTGTTGATTGGGTTCTAATAACAGAGATAGACCTGTTTGCTGATTGATCGTTTTTACAGATCCTTGGCATAAAGTGGTATAAATAATTACATCTTCCGGATAAGCTTTTACATTGAATTTTGTACCTAAAACTTCTACGTCCATACCTTTTGATGATACAATAAAGGGATGCAGCGAATCAGGTGATACTTCAAAATAGGCTTCACCTTCCAAATAAACGGTGCGCTTCTTGCCGGGAAAAGAAGATGGAAAACGCAAGCGGGAATCAGAATTTAACCAAACGACACTGCCATCGCTTAATATCAATTTATATTCGCCTCCTTTTGGGATATCCAGCGTTTGGTAAATTGCTGACCGATAAGATTGTTGTTGGGAAAGTTTTACTTTTAAAGTATTGCCTGTATTATTAAGTGAAATAGTAGAGTCTTGTTGTAAGAAAAAATCCTCCTTGTCATTGAGTTCAATCTTCTTTCCCGATTCCAAAATCAAGACAGCTTTAGACGAACCGGGTTGAGGAATTTCTTGTTCATAAAGTTGTACAATTGTTTTATTGATAGAAATAGGATGAAGGTAAATCAACGTGCCGATTGATAATAAAAGTAGAATCACTGCCGCATATTGTATCAAGTGTATCATCGGTGATCTTCGGATGGAGTGGATTTTTCTTTCCAAGTTCTTCCATGCTTTCTCGGAATGGACAGCCCGCATTTCTTGCTTTTTTATTCCTAAGTCAGCCTTGCGCAATGATTGATATAACTGGTAATTTTTTTCATCAGCCAGCCACTTATCCAATTTTTGCTTTTCTACTTCCGTTAATTCTTCCTGAAAGCTTTTGACGATAAGGCGTGAAATAAATAATGATTCACTTAAATCTTCCATTTTTTGCTTTATTTACATCTATTACGATTGAAAGAGAGGGGAGGGTGAAAAAGAAAACAAAAAAAAGTAAATTTATTATTTATGAGTAATCTCAAAGAACCAGTATCTTGTTGCAAACGCTGAAAAACCTGACTTCAAAACAATAAATGATATAGAAGATTTATAAATGAGTAAACTTCCATCAATTTTGAGATATAAGAAACAGCATCAAACTGAAATCGGAGATATATTTTTTTAGCTTTTTGTAGGCAATCTTTTTTTGTGTCTTTACGGTATTGATAGAAATATTTAAGATGTCAGCGATTTCTTCATTCTCTTTTCCTTGCATAGCGAGAATAAAAATCTCTTTACATTTTTCAGGGAGACTTTCTTCTGTCCGAAGCAAGATTTGTTCAACTTCTTCCTCTATAACAAAATTAGCAAAGCCTTCTGTCGTTTCTAATTTCTCAACGGCTTGTATATTATAACAGTTCTTAATCTTTTCGTGTTTTATATAATCCAGTGTTTCATTGCGTGTTGCCATATAAAGAAACGATTTCACGTGTGCAGTGCTCATCATCTCTTCCCGATGACTCCAAAGTGATAGAAAAGTATCTTGGACAATATCTTCTGCAGCGGGTAAATTATTGATAAAATGATTGGCAAAAAGACAAAGCGATTTATACAAACTATCAAATACAGTTTTAAAAGCTTGACGATCACCTTGCTTAAATTGTTCTATATTTAAAGAAAATTCTTCCACACAAATAATGAATTTTATTGATCTCTTTGCTTGTTGTTGAATGTTGCGTTTACTTTAACCCTCCAGCGAACTGATGATTTCTCGGAACAGGGCTGTCATTCGCGGTTG
>JAVXFZ010000083.1:0-10769 GCA_036657595.1 Odoribacter sp.
AATCATTTTTGAAGTTTCATTACAAAAATAATCAAATTGGGATTTACACACTTTTGGGGACACTATCTCACAAGCGAACAAGGTTTACAAGGATTGATAAAACAGAAAGTTGTGTGAACTTTCCATATTTGCAAAGATAGATAAAATAAATGAAACCGACCGAAAAGTAAAAATTTCGGTCGGTTTCATTTATTTCCACATTAGTACATTATATTATGCCTAATCCAACAATTCCTTTAATTTCAACTCCATTTCCTCCGGATTCGGATTAACAGCAATAATCGTCCCATCCCGATCGATCAAAAACACACCACCTCCAGCAGTTCCCAGCATATAACGCGTCCATATCTGCCGGCTATCATCCAGTTCTAATAGCTGAAGCCACGGATAACCATCCTTTTCGATCGCCAGTTCAAGTTTTTTAGTATTTTTAAACTCGCGGGCAACCCCCACAACCACAAAACCCTTGTCTTTATATTTCTCATACATCGGAATCATCGCTTTCGCTTTCAGGCGGCAGGGGTGGCACCAGGATGCCCAAAGGTCAATCACAGCAACCTTTCCCCGGATCACATCGGAAATATTCACCATATTTCCCTTCAGATCCGGAGCTTCAAATTCTATATATTGCCCCCCCGGTCTGATGGTATTAAAGCCGTCAATCAACGTTTTACCCAACACTGTATACGAATGTTGAGGAAACCGGGCTGCAAGGGTTGTATAAGCACCAACAATCTGGTTGTCAATCGGCACGTCATAAATTTGCCTTTTCTGTAATTCTTCAATAATCAAAAAATAATAAAGTTCATCGATATGATCTGTAAAATATGAATACATCAGCATATAGCGTTCATCCCGTTGCTTTGTTTTCTGTATCTCCAGATATTTCTGATAATCATCATTCAATGTCCCTCCGGCAATTGTATAGCTCTTATCAACATTCACCCGAATATCCAAAATCGCATCCTCCGCCATAAACTGGACAGTGTACCAAACTCTTGGATCACGGGTGACAAAAATCAATTTATATCCTTCAACCTGCGGTAACTCCAGTATATACTCAAAACGATGATCTTTCACAGGAACACGTTTACCGTGATAACGATAATCAACCGTAGCCGTCACCAATTGAACCTCATCCGTTTGTAATCCGGGAAGCTCTCCCCGTATTACACAACGAACCTGTGCAGACAATTTCCATTCTGCCAACAACAATATTGCTACTAAAAAAATAGTATATTTCATCTGCCTGCTAATAATCTTTAAACAAAATTTCCATATTCTTTATTTCACGGAAAGGACCAACCTGCTGTATCACTTCCGGTCTTGAGGTTGATGGTTCCGTCAGATCACCGGAAGCATCCATATACATACGATACATATACCCCACCCCATTTTTATTGCCACTCACAAACAACTGACTAAAATTGAGGTTTGAAACCATACTTATAAACCGCATTTTATCATCAGGATCGGTATACACCGCACGATGGGCACCAATAGGTGAGTTGGGCTCAAAAACATACACAACATTGTCAATTGCATAATAAATCATATGATACATAGAGAATGCACATATACAATCCGCTCTATCCAACCCGATCGAAGCGTCCAGAATACGATGTTCTTTCGGTGCAATACTGGTAGCGGTTCCCGTAAAAGTATACATATGTATGTTACCGTCAGTTCCCTTAAAAAAGCTATATGATGCAGAGCCTCCGCTTCTAGCTCCGTCAAACCCTCCTCCCAGGTAAAGAGGAGTCATTCCTTCCAAATTATTCGGATCAAAATTATTCGGATCTGCAACCAAATCCGGCGACTTAAAAGTGATTAATGAACCTGCATTATAATCCCATTGCAGGAAACGGCTATTCTTCTCGTCCCAGAAGGCATAACGACGTGCCTTATTTACACTGATATAGGCCGCCGCCTGAACCTTATAATCCAAATTATCCGACACTTTCTCCCGCATCCTCGCCTTAAACGGAGGTGCCAATTGGTTGTCTACAAAATAAATACCTCCGTCCGACAGAATAAAATATTCTTTTCCTTTTACATCGCCATAAATATTAGTAGGACGTATATTGACCGGAGTCTCAAAGAACCAATCTTTAGCATCCCCATGATACGTCAGGTCAAATCCGCTCAACGTCTCTCCTCCATTCTCTTGCAATGCCCAAAGCAATTGTTCACTCTTAAGATTATTCCAATACACTAATTTCACCGCATTTTTTAACGTACGACCGTTACGAGCACTATACAAATCCTTTCCAATCTGATAAACGATCGATCCCCTCATCGCATCCAGCGGACAAGTGGAAATATCATACTCATTTTCACTCACTTTACACAGTAGCATCATACTACGGGTTGTCACAGAATTAACTGTCAGAATATAATAAGCATAAGTACTAACATCAGTATTTACATCCGTAATCTTCAGCCTTAAATCGTATTGACCAGTCACCATTATACATTTAGCTTTTAGATTCCGTTCACGTGATAATTCTATAAACTTAGGATTTTTAGCACTCCTCACAGCATAATCCCATACAAATACCAAATCACTCTCCTTCAATTTATTCAAATTCAATATCGGAACTATTTTCAGGGTATCATCCTGCATAATGCTCTGGCTAAAACTACTCTCCTGGATATCACCAGGTTGTTCCACTTTAATCGAGCCAATATCTTGATAATTATAATTCCCTTTATCTTCATAACACGACTGAAAGGTAAACAAATCAGTTATGAACAACAATATTGTTATATATTTCAATGTTTTCATCTCTGTAAATCTTTAGAAAGTTACTTTCACATTTCCCACTTCATATAAAGGACCAAATTCCGCTTCAAACTCAACCAAGGCAGTCCTCAGTTTATCCCTGTAATATACCATTTCTGCTTTAGAAACGGGATCATCGCCGGAATCACGAAAATCATACCGTTCCAGTTCATCGATGACAAACTGGTATTTCACAGGTCCGTAATCTCCGAAATAGGGACGGATATAAGTATCCCAATTGTCAGGTTTAGTCAGGATATTATTGATTTTCAATTTATGAATCAAAAAACCATCTCCCATACCTCCTGCAAAATTCTCATCCGTCACAATCCTCAGTAAAACAAACACTTCTTTCTCTTTGATATCCGACTGCCGGAACACTATTACCGGAATATTTGTCTGTATCTCACCAGCTTTCAAAATTGTCTTACCTAAATGAAAATGGGCACCCGAAGCACTATTCTCTCCTTCTTTTGCGGTGCCCTGTTCCCTGACTACCTCAATCTTTATCTCCCGATCTACTTTTGCCGCCAATCCGGATACTCCCAACGGAATCAATTTAATATCCTCATTCACGTTACTACTTTGTATGGCAAATGAATACACACTACTATCCCGATCCTTTTCAAAATGAACCTGATTGCCTCCGACATAATCATACGTCTCGTTTTTTTCACAAGAGAAAAGTGTCAGCGCCACCAACAACATTCCTATACTATAAATTGTATATTTCATAATTAATCAATCTTTATTTTCCATAATTCAATTCATCCTCAGGAACGGGAAGCACATATACTTCTTCCAGCTTATCGGTAATATTCACCTTACAGTTTGGAATTGTCGATACATTATTCCGTTTATAATAATAAAACAACTGCCCCTCTCCGTAGAATTCACGACGATACTCCTTAGCTACAAACGCCTTGACATCATCCAGCGTATTGATTCCTAAATTCGGAAGACCGTATCCCCTCCTTCTCCATAAAGCTTTCATCCTTGTTATGGCATGATTCACATCTTTCGTACATTCTGCTGAGATATAATACATCTCGCTCAACCGCAGCATCGGTATCCGATATTTGGAATACTGATCATCACCATCCCTTTGTTCATACTTTGTCAGGAAATAATATCCGGCAGAAAGATTAAACTGGTATTTTAAACGACCGTCTTTTGTTCCCCATAGCGATGTTTCAAACATATCATCAATGACCTTCTTTTTCACCGTCAGTTTACCCGTACGCAGAAGCTCTCCATAAGAATTAAAGGAAGGTAAATAATTGCTCTTATATACATCCGAAATATTGTCTTTATAAAGGCAGAAAAACATTTCAATCGACATAATCCGATTCGTTCCCATCTGATTGGATGCCAACATCGTAAAAATAGTCTGATCGTCAATCAGGCTATCTGCAATTTTCAAAGCCTTCTCCCGATCAGCCTCCGTTCCACGGTACATATAAATACGCGCCATCAGCGCCTGCACGGCATAATAGTTCATCCTGTTCTGGCGATACAGCAAATAAATATTATCTGTCTTAAAATTCTTATCTATAACAGGATCGTTTTCCAGGCATACCAATGCTTCCTCCAAATCCTTTAAGGCCAGTTCCACTACCTCATTACCGGTACTCAGCGGAGTCTGATCTTTCCCGAATTCTGACACATAGGGTATTGCTTTCGCATCCGGATCCATATGAAAAGATTTTCCGAACATCCTCAACAAATCAAAATGCAAATAAGCCCTCAATGCCAATGCCTCACCCTTAATCCAGTTGTAATGATCGCCCTCGAACATTTTCCGGTCAGCATCATTCAATTTACGGAGAAGATTATTATCATTAGCGATCACCGTATACATCCCCGACCAGATTGCATCAATACGGGGACGGGTAAGCGTACTTTTATAATTATACCGCGACAGATTATAGGTACCATCGTCAAAATACCCGTAATCTATATCATAATTACAGGCCAGTATATCCAGCGTACTCATTGTCAAAGCCGTACCGTAAAGCGAATTGCTTGTCATCTTTGAGTATACACCGACCAGTGCATCCCAATAACCGGATTCCGTATTGAAAACCTCATCTTCCTTGATATCCACTTTAGACTGTACATCCAACCAGTCGTTGCAAGAAGTCAACCCTAGAAGAAGGACAACTCCGACTACATATAATTGTCTTATCATTTTTTTCATAACTTTTCCAATTAAAACGTAACATTGACAGAAAGAGCAAAACGATTAGCAAACGGATAAGAGATACCTCTCTCCTGCCTGATTGTCGATAAACGGAATAATTCGTTCAGATAGCCCGTAAAACGAATCCGCTCCGCTCCGATAGCCTTCAAAACTTTCTGGACCCTGAGGTCATATGAAAGACTCACCGATTCACAGCTAAATACATTTTCATCCTGTACAAACCGGCTGGTAGCACGCGTGATCTCCGTATTCTTCACGTCCTTATAAAAAGTTATATCTCCGGCATTCATCCATCTTTTTTCGTACACACGTCGGTCCACATTATCATAAAGATTTGCATTTTCAACACGGTCGACAATGGTCTGATTATATTTCTGAGCACCTATCTGATACCGGAAACTGGCGGAAAATGTCAGGTCTTTATATATAAACGTCGTTCCTATGATACCTTCGAGGTCAGGGCGTTCATCCCCGGCCACGATTAAATTCCCGGCATCCCATGCGTAAGTGATCTGGCCGTCTTTATTCAAAAACATTTCCTTACCGGTTGCCGGATCGATCCCCAATGAATTAGCCGTATAAATAGCATTCATAGAATTACCCTCCATATATAATTTGGGAGGCGTACTTGTATTTGTATTAGCCACCAATGCCTTATCATTGTGCTTTTTCATAGCATTATTAATGTTCGTAATCTTGTTCACATTATGACTCAATGAACCGTTAACACTCCATGAGATACGATTCTCAGGACGACGGATAACAGTATAACGTATCGATGCATCCACACCCTTATTTTCAGTTTCACCAATATTAGCTGTATAAGAAGGGAAACCAGTAGATGGGGCTATTGTAACAGGTGAAAGTAAACTAGAAGTAAGGCGATTATAGACATCTATGATCGCAACCAGACGGTCACTCCAAAGTCCCATTTCAAAACCGATATTCCACGTCTTGGTTTTCTGCCACTTTAAATCAGAATTTCCAAGCCCTTTAATTGCCGTAGAAACAATCCCGTTATATTGATGATTGGTATCATATACGTACATCTGCATAGACTGAAAAGGAGCAAAATTTTGCGAAGCCTGCACGCCATAAGATGCCCTCAGTTTTAGCAACGATACTTGTCCCCAATCCGCCAACAGTCGTTCTTTATGAATATTCCATCCAGCTCCCACTGACCAGACTGGAGCAAATTTATTATTAGAGCCGAAATTAGATGAACCGTCAATTTTGAGGGACAAATCCAATAAATATTTAGAATCATAGGCATAATTGGCAGTCAATAAGAAACCGGCCAAACGCTTTATATCATAAGCCGCTTCTGGCCGTGTATCCTGATAATATTGCTTGGCAAAGCTAATATCCGTCATTTTGTCATTCGGAAATCCCTGAGCCTTGATAACCGTAGAACGCACATTGGTCTCAGACATATTGAAGCCTGTAACCGCATACAACATATGCTTTCCGAATTGTTGAGCCAAACGAAGGTTGATATCCCCGCTCACTCCAAATTCATTTCCATCTCCCTTCTTGAATTCACCACGCAAAAGGTAATTGTCAGGATCTCTTATCGGATCTCCCATATCAACATATTTAGAATGTTTAGCCGAAATAAAGACTTCCTCGTCTGTACTTTGTTTGCTGATACTGAAACGTCCCATCAAAGTCAAAGAATTTACAATCTTCCATTCGATCGAAAAATTATTCCGGAAATCAAAAGAAGCTGTCTGATCCACATTATTCAACATTGCATCATGAAGAGGATTCCTGTACACCCCTTTCTTAAAATCAGAGGGTATGTTTACATCGAACAGTGCTTCCGCTTTCCCGGCAACCTCTGGCTTAAAATAAGGATTAAGCTTAGCATATTGTGAAAAATCACCATAAGGAGAATTATCCCCATCGGTATATTCTACCTGCATATCATTTTTAACAATCAGATCTTTCGTCCTGTACGAAAGCACCACACCACCGCCATATGTATTACGCCCAGAGCCCTTCATCACGCCGGGAGCCAGTTTGGCACTGAAATTCACTCCATAGCGGATGGCCTGGTCCCCACCCTCCACATACAAAGTATGCCGGTGCTCAAAAGCTGTACGAAGAGGCTGAGACAACCAATAAGTATTCACTCCGCTTTTAACATTACCCAGCAAACGATTATAATAGTCCAATTTTTCTTTCAATGCCGAATTAATCTGTCCATCTTTTATATTAAAATGCCCAGCCTCCAGCTGCAATTGTAATTTCTCATCAGCATTCAGCAAATTATAATCCGTAAGGTCGGGCGTGGTCACAGCATAATCTCCGGTATACGAAACCTTAATATTACCAGGCTCTGGAGCCTTCGTCTCAATGACAACAACACCATTAGCCGAACGCGAACCATATAAGGCTGCAGCCGAAGCATCTTTCAAGATTGAAATACTCTCCACCCGATTAGGATCAAGGTCAATCACCTTTTGCAAAGATGTTTCAAAACCGTCCAATATAAACAACGGTTGATTCGGATTACCCTTATAATTCGCATCCAGGTTAGCAATACCATTGGTTCCGCGAAGTTCAATCTCAGGCAGTGCATTCGGATTAGACCCATTCACATTACTCTCTATAATCTTAAATGACGGATCTAATGTGCGTAAACTCTGTAATACATTCTGGTTGCCGATCTGCTTTAACTCCTCTCCGGAAACAGTGATTGACGCTCCGGTCGAAAGCTCCTTCGTCCTTCTGAAAATTCCGGTTACAACCACACCCTTCAATTCATTCACCACTTCTTCCATCTTTACATTCACAACGTCACGCTCACAAACAGCAACCTCTTTTGTCTGCATTCCGATAAAAGAAAACACTAAAACAGGATTAGTTATATTATTACCAAACTGCAAAACGTAATTGCCATCCACATCTGTCGCCACCCCCACATTACTGCCTTTTAACACAACTGTCACACCGGGAAGAGGCATAGCATTCTTATCCGTCACCTTCCCTTTTATCCCAACTCCCACCGGTTGCATTTCGCCCCGCTTGATAATAATTGCATTTCCCGAAATCTCATATTTCAGGCCAGTATTATTCAAGCACTTCCAAAGCACTTCATTTACCGTTTTATTACTCTCCTTTACGGTCAAATTCCGCACAGTCTCCACATCCTTTGTGCCGTACATAAACACAAAGTCGGTCTTTTTCTGGATTTCCCAAATCACCTGTTCCAAAGACACATCCTCTAATTCCAGACTAATTTTTACATTGTTTTGCGAATGAACCGCAGCGTTCAACTGCAAACAACTAAACAGAATCAAAAAAATCTTTAGTTTCACCACTAATAAAATTTTTGAAAGTTTTTCCCGCGCGGGAAAAACGATTTCCTGAATTTTTTTCATAAATTTGTTGAATTAAAGTTTAACATTATTTATTGTTAACAGATGTCCCCGGTCAGTTTCTAAGGCCTCCGGGGGCATTTTTTTATTTCATCTTATTGTTTCTTCTCAGATAAATATAAACTATGGTTAGTCTGCAGTACATCCACCAATTCTGTCTGCCGCAACATTTTAATAATCGGGCTCATATCCTCATAACGACCGAAACTGGCTCCTATACGAATATCTTTCACCTTCTCATCTAAAAAGTGATATTCCACACCATACCAACGAGTCAGGGATTTCATAACATCTTCCAATCTCTCATTCCGGAATACAAATCGTCCTCCCTGCCAGGCCGTATATTGCCTGGTATCCACCCCGGCAATATAAATTTTCCCGTCTTCCCGGTTACAAGAGGCCTGTTCTCCTGGAATAATTTTTTTTCCATTAATTTCAACCTGACCTTCCACCAAGGTAGTCACAATCCGAGGTTCATTCGCGTAATAACGGGCATTAAACGAAGTCCCCAAAACCTTTAGCTCCACCCCGTCCATCTTCACTATAAACGGATGGGCGGCATCTTTAGCTACTTTAAAATATGCTTCACCCTTCAATTCCACCACCCGTTGCTCTCCCCTGAAAGCCACCGGAAACCTCAGACTACTCTCAGCATTCATATACACCCGGCTACCATCGGAGAGTGTCAGCGCATACTCCATCCCGGTCAACGTCTCCATCTGATTGTATACCATCTGTTCTTCAGCCACCTCCGCCTGAATATAATCAATACCAGCCAAATCTTTCTTTATCAAAGTTCCGTCGATTTCCGCAATCGTAAATTTCTTATCTGGAGTAACTTCAACCACCCGTCCATCCCCCAACGTTAACCTGGCCCCCTGTTTACCGGAAGGTATAGATTGTACAATAACCGTCTTCTTTATTTTCTCCTCCTGGTTCACCCTAAAATAAATTGCCCCTCCCCCTATTAATAAAAATATGACAGCTGCATATTTCCATAACATATTTATCCTGAAATAACTTTGACGACTAAGCCGTCCCTGTATCTTTTTCCAGCCTGTATCAGCAGAAAAACGAGTCAACATCTCTCGGTTTTCCACATACCTGGCTTCATTTGCCAAATCCTTCAATAAACCGGTATTCCGTGAAGATTCCCGTTCCCACTCTTTCAACTCCCTCTGATCCTCATCAGTAGCAGAACCTGTAATGTAAGCAGCTATTCTCTCTGCAATGCGGAAATATTTTTTCTTTTCTTTCATAACAAAAAAATGACTCATTTCTTTTCTTTTCTTTTCTTCCGGTTTCCGAAGTGAAATTTCAGTGACCGGACGCTTTGTACCGGTCATACAATTGATTCCTTTCACTGGCTGTCGGAACTCGGGCTTTGCCCTCAGACATCCAATGTCCAGCGAACAGCAATAAATACTAAACCACACTCGAAGCCCGTTACTAAAAGGCTATTCTCCTGAATGACACAGACATTTCAAATAACTCACCTAAATAAACGAACGTTTTACAGCTTTTATATTCCTATAACAATCTCAAACAAAAAACGGGGTAGTCAAAAAAGAATTTTAAAAAAATTATTTAAAGATGGCAAATAAGTCGATGGACTTATCAGAAAAGTAATAAATAAAAATGATCCTGTAATTGAGAACGCAGTTTCTGGTAAGCAGTTTTCTTCAGAGAATGGACAGTTCCTTCAGCAATAGCCATCTCAGCCGCAATCTCAGAATTCTTTTTCCCCTGCATAGCCAATTCAATAATCCGGCGCATTTGTGTAGGTAAAGCCTCAACAGCTTTCCGCACCAACAGATAAGTTTCCTGGCGGATCACCTCATCCTCAAAATAATATTCAGGCTCAAGCAAAGCCTCTTTCACATAAAGCCCATCCACCTGCTCCCGCTTAATGATATTCAGGCAACGGTTACGAGCAACCGTATAAAGATAGCCCTTCACTTTAAATATATCCTCAAAATCCAGTCTATTCTGCCAATAAGTCAACAAAACTTCCTGGGCAATATCCTTACATTGCTCTTCATCCCGTATATATTTCATAGCAAAAACACAGAGTATCGGATAATAATCCTCAAACAGCTCCCGGAAAGCCGCCCTGTCCCCTTGTCTGATGTTCTCTACAATACAGCCCATTTTCCCAAGTCAAGTGTTAGAATGCAAAAATACAATGAATTAAGCAATATTAAAAGAGTAGGACAAACAATTCAATACCCCCCAAAAAAAGATAAGTAAAATAAATGCATCAAATCATTGTATTTCAGGCATTAAAACAAATCTTATGCAGCAATAGGTTACGAATGTTATTTAATATTAGCATTATACTCCCAGGGCAAACGCATTAAAAAATCATACTGTCAAAATGTCCATGAGTACTTTATTA
>JAVXFZ010000084.1:0-10688 GCA_036657595.1 Odoribacter sp.
TTAAAAACAGTACTCATATCTAAAAAAATGTCTATATTTGCATAAATACAAACAGCAAACATACCATTTTCAGCATACAATTCTATTTGCATATTCATACAGATGATGAAGAATTTTGATGAAACAGAAATACTAAGTCAAATAAATAAAGGAGATGAAGCTGGACTAAAATCCCTCTTTGACATCTACTATAAACCACTATGTATTTTTTCATTAAACTTTATTGATTCTTTTGATGAAGCTGAAGATATTGTACAAGATCTTTTTATCAAATTCTGGGAACGAAAAGATAAAGAGACATTTAAAGGTTCCCTGCGTGCTTATTTATTCTCATCGATTCAGCATAATTGCATTAAAATTGCCCAAATTCATAACAAATACCAATTCAGCGAAATTGAAGATTATGTTGATCCTGTAAATAGCCCTATGACAGAAGAAGAAATCGAAATTCAACGTCAAAAAATATACACCGAAATTCAACGTTTACCCGAACAATGCAGATACGTATTTGAAGCGATCGTACTTAAAGATATGAAATACAAAGAAGTCGCCCAAGAATTAAATCTATCCGTAAATACCATAAAAACACATTTATCCAGAGCTTTAAAACAATTAAGATCTTCCCTGAACATCATCGTCTTGCTCACTTTATCATAAGATTTCTTGATATTTTCAAATAAAATCAAATTTTTATCATTTCTCATTCACCCATTTTTACTCTTTTTGGCTTATAGTTATAAAAAGAAATCAAAATGGATCAAAATAAATTGACAGAATTAGTCCTATCGTACGTGAAAAAAGAAATCACGCCGGAAGATTACCAAATATTACTACAATGGGTACAGGAAAGTCCTTCTCATCAACAATTATTCAATCAAATTGTCCAAATTTATAGAAATTCACGTCAAATAGATTGTTGGGACCAAATAGATGAAAAACAAGCTTGGCAACAAATCAGCAATCATTTATCACGCCCGGCAATAAAAAGACCACATCACATCCGACAATGGCTTTCTTACGCTGCAACGTTCATCTTATTACTCAGTACAATTATCACTTTTTATTTCGTTCAAAACCGATCTACTTACGAACAATCGAGCATCGTACAGATTATTCCGGGAACAAAAAAAGCAATATTATACCTGTCAGACGGTAGCCAAAAGATGCTTTCAAATGATTCAACACAAATATTAACGGAAAAAAACGGTACAATCATAGAATTTACAAAAGAACATCAAATCGCCTACCATTCAAATAATCAGACAAGCGATACCATAGTATATAACACCATTGTAGTACCTCGCGGAGGTGAATATTCAATGATACTTGTAGATGGCACAAAAGTATGGTTAAATGCCGAAAGTGAATTAAAATATCCGATAGTCTTCAATAAAGAAAAACGAGAAGTATTCTTAAAAGGTGAAGCCTATTTTGAAGTCCAAAAAGAGACAAATCGTCCTTTTTTCGTTCAAAGCAAATACAATCGAATAGAAGTGTTGGGAACAAAATTCAATGTTTCAGCTTATGAAAACAACTCCTCTATCTCTACCACCCTCCTGCAAGGATGTGTTAAAGTATCCAATAGCCATACAAATTGTATATTAAAACCGGGGGAACAAGCCATTTCAAATAAACAGAATTTACAAATACAAAAAGTTGACGCATCAATATTTACATCTTGGGTAAAGGGGATTTTTGAATTTGAAGATATGCCACTGGGAGAAATCACCGAACAATTAGGGCGATGGTATGATATAGAATTTATCTACGCCGATAATAATTTTCGGACAATCAACTTCACCGGAGCAGCAACCCGCTATAAAGATTTGAATTTCATATTAGATATGATCGAGCAAATCTCTAAAGTGAAATTTACAATAATTGGAAAAAGTATCCTAATTGAAAAACAATAAAAAAGAAGGAATGCTGGCACATCCCTTCTTCAAAGCAATGTCTACTAACACTACTTATTTTCAACTCTAAATTACAAAGTTATGGAAAAAAAGAGTAAAAGTCCCCTTTTTACGTGGGATAAAATTCTAAAAAAAGTCTATTTAACTATGAAACTCTGCTGTTTCTTCATCCTCACGCTGACTTTTCAAAGTTATGCGGAAGTAATCGCTCAAAACAATGTTAAAGCGACATTCTCTAATGAACCCTTACGGGAAGTATTAAAAGAGCTAAAAAATCAAACTGGCGTTTATTTTATGTACAACACCAAAGATGTGGATGTACAAACAAAAATATCCGCTCAGGTCAACAATCTCCAATTAGAAGAAGCTCTACGCGTCATATTCAAGTCTCTACCCTACAAATACAGTCGAGTAGAAGATTATATCTTAATCACACCGAAAGAGGCAAACAGCGAAGAGCCACAGCCCAAAATGAAAACAATACGAGGGAAAGTAGTGGACAAAGAAGGTACACCTCTACCGGGAGTATCCATCATTATCAAAGGAAGTACGACAGGAGTATCCACAGATAATGAAGGTAAATTTGAAATACTGATCAACGATGATCCAAAGACGATCCTTGTTTTCACTTTTATCGGTATGAAAAAAGAAGAAATAAAAACCGATAAAAACGACTTATATGTGGTGATGGAAAACATCGCCCAATTGATCAACGAAGTAATTGTCACAACCGGATACCAAAATATTGAAAAACGTAAACTATCCTCTTCCATTTTCACTATAAAAGGAGAAGATGTCCTTGAAGGAGCAGCCAGTAGCCTCGATAATATGCTTCAGGGAAAAATCCCCGGTATGAACGTGATGGGCTCCACCTCCACTCCGGGAGCGAGTACGAAAATCAGAATACGAGGATCATCCACCATCTCCGGTAATCGCGAACCTTTATGGGTCGTTGACGGGTTCATTTTAGAAGATCCCGTGCCTATCAGTTCGGAAGAATTAAATAGTCTGGACAATGTAAACCTAATCGGCAACGCCATCTCAAGTCTAAACCCACAAGACATCCAACGGATAGATATCCTAAAAGATGCCTCATCTACGGCTATCTATGGAGTAAAAGCCGCAAACGGTGTTATTGTTATCACCACCAAAAAAGGAAAAATGGGAAAACCGACCGTCACTTATTCAACCAATCTAAACATCAATGCCCGCCCGGAATACGATGGTCTCTATCGAATGAACTCTAAAGAAAGAATTGATGTATCCAAAGAAATAGAAGAACGTGGATTGGTGTTCGGTTATGAACCAGCCCACGTCTCTTACGAAGGAGCATTATACGAACTCAACGCCCGCACCATCAGCTATGAACAATTTCTCGCCAAAGTGCAAAGATTAGAAACAATAAACACCGATTGGTTTGACATTATTTATCGTACCAGTTTTTCACACAAACACAATCTATCCATATCCGGAGCCAACGAACGAGCCAATTATTACTTTTCCGGTAATTATTCCAATACGCCGGCTACACTACGAGGTACAGGACTCGAACAATTCAATGGCTTATTGAAATTAGGTATTAACTTATTCAGTAACTTAAAAGTGGACTTACAACTGAGAGGCTCTCTTTCTAACAAAGATTACCTACACTCCAGTGTATCACCCTACTCGTATGCCTATAACACCTCTCGGGCAATTCCTTGCTATAATGAAGATGGCACATTGGCTTATTATAACAAATCACAGGGATTTGAAAATCCATTACAATACAATATTGTCAACGAACTGCAACATTCCGGACAAAGACTGGAAACAGAAGCACTAAATTTTAATTTAAATGCCATTTGGGAAATCATACCCAAACTACGACTCAGCGGAGCAATGAGCCTAAACCGTTCAAGCACCGCTCAGAAAAATTGGTATGACGAACAATCTTACCAAGCTTCATTACTAAGAAATTACAACTACGGCTTAGAACTACCGGACAATAAAGTATGGAAAGAACAACAATGTCAGCTACCATACGGAGGTGCTCTGCAAAATACAGATACCCGAAATACCGCTTACACCGTACGAGCCCAAGTAGATTATTCGCTTGAACTCTTTAACAGCCACGAAGTCACCGTAGTTGCAGGAGTAGAAGCAAGATCATCCAAATACGAAGGACTCAACGCTATCCAATATGGATACTTACCGGATCGAGGTGAAAAATTTGTAACCATTGATCCACTCCAATATCCGAAATATAGTGAATTGGTGAAAGATCACCCCAATGTGATCACCAATCAACTAACCAATGTTATGTCCTACTACGGAACATTCACCTATGCTTTTAGGCAACGGTATATTGCCAATTTCAACATCAGGGCGGATGGTTCCAACAAATTCGGTCAGGACAAAAGCAATCGTTTTTTACCCGTATGGTCCGTATCTGCACGTTGGAATCTACACGAAGAAAGCTTCTTAAAAAACATTATGTGGCTTAATATGTTTGCACTACGCGGATCATACGGAGTGCAAGGTAACGTATCCGATGACCAAACCCCCAACCTGATCGTTCAATTGGGAGAATTTGATGCCACCTCCAAACAATATATATCCAAACTATCTAAATTACCCAATCCGAAACTGCGGTGGGAAAAGACAACGTCTTACAACGTCGGTATAGATTTCGCTTTCCTAAACAATCGAATTAATGGCAGCTTTGATGTATACAGAAAATACGGAAAAGACCAGATCATCACGAAAGAAGTATCCGCAACCACAGGAAGCAAATCAATGTCATTGAATGCCGGAAATTTGGAAAATAAAGGCTACGAATTAGCCCTGAACCTGATTCCTATCCAGAGCAAACAAATCACTTGGGCATTGAATCTAAACGGTTCTCGCAACATCAACAAGGTTACCAAATCAGGCATCACCACCGATTACAGCTATCGCGATTATTTAATGGGACAAGCAGTCATTCCGGGCGAAGCCTTAAACACCTTCTACTCTTATCAATATGACAAATTGGACAATAACGGATATCCGACATTTAAAAATATTGAAGAAACCGATGGCATCACAAAAGAAGATATGTATGCCAAAGTATTCACTCATTCGGGTACGCGAATCCCGGACATCACCGGAGGATTCGGCACCAGCGTTCGTTACCGAAATTTCACAATAGGAGGATTCTTTTCCTACAGTTTAGGAACCAAAATCCGAATGAATGACCTATACAGCGATAACGGGCAGAAACTTCCACAACCACAACAAAATATGAACAAAGCCTTCACAGAGCGTTGGCGTCATCCCGGAGATGAAAACAAAACGGACATTCCGGTATTGAGCAACGAGCCCTTGAAAATGTATGGATTTAATTCAAAACGTACCATAGAGATCGCAAACAACGCTTGGCAAATGTATAACAAAAGCGATCTGCGTGTCGTATCCGGTAACTACTTGAGATTGAAAAATATCTATTTGCGCTATACCGTAGCTGAAAAAATATGCCATAAAATAAAAGCCAAAAGTGCGCACCTAAAATTCGAAGCCACCAACTTATGGTTATTGGCGGACAAAAAGCTCAAAGGACAAGATCCGGAACAAATCACTCTGGGCGGAGCCTCTACTCCTCCAACCTCAACCTATACATTTGGATTGGACATTACGTTTTAAAAAAACAAGTTTTATTTACCACATAAAACGACATATACTATGAAGACATACATTATATCCCTTTTCCTATCGGTAATATTATTTACCTCCTGTCAAGACTTTCTGGAAGAAAAGTCACAAGACAAGATCATCCCAAAATCTATCAAAGATTATCGTGAATTTTTCTTTGGAGAAGCCTATTTACGAGAAACTTCTATCAATTCTTACATCGACATTATGACAGACGATGTAAAAGAAAATATCAAAGGATGGGGTTTCGGGAAAGACACTCGTAACGCCGGTTATGGTTATTACACTTGGCAATCCATACCGGAAGATCAAGCGACAGGTGCCCGAAACGCCGATAATTCGTGGGCAAGCTATTACCACACCATTCTTATCTGCAATATTGTATTGAGAGAAATAGATGATATTTCAGGCGAACAAGTAGAGAAAGACGACCTCAAAGCAGAGGCCTATGCCCTACGTGCCTATTCCTATTTTATGCTGGTCAATCTCTATGGAATCCCCTATCAAAAAGCTACCGCCGAGACAGACCTTGGTGTACCTCTCAACAAAGTGGTCGGAATGGAAGACGTTAAATTCAAACGAGAAAGTGTAGCTACCATTTATCGGCAAATTGAACAAGATCTGCAAGATGCCATCCATCATTTAAAAAATTCAAATCTGAAAAAAACGTATTTCCGTTGGAATCTACCTGCCACTTATCTCTTAGCCTCCCGAGTGAAATTGTACAAAAAAGAATACAACGAAGCCATCCAAATGGCAAACGAATGCCTTCTTTTAAATCCCAATCTTTATGATCTAAAATTGAAGAATGCTGAAGACCGATTTCTAAATTCAAAAAATCCGGAGATACTTCTTTCTTACGGTTATTATCTAAACAGCTACTATGCTGTATTGGCAAAATGCAATTTTCCCATATCCGATGATTTATTCGACCTATATAAGAAAACAAACGATCTCAGATTAGACGGATTTTATAACAAGCGAAAAACAAATTACACCGCCTATAAAAATGACATATCAGGAAAGACCAGCGTATACGGCTTTGCCTTACGCACCTCTGAAGCCTATCTGAATCGTGCCGAAGCCTATGCTGAAAGTGGAGAAAGTCAAAAAGCGATAGACGATCTAAACACCATTCGCCAAAACCGTTTGTCTACTTATACAGAATTGAAAGCCACCACTCCCGAAGAAGTCATCCAATTAGTACGGGAAGAAAGACGGATGGAATTAGCCTTTGAAGGACATCGCTGGTTTGACTTGAGAAGATGGGATCGCCCACAAATAACACATATTTACACTCCTAATATCAAGCAACCCGAAGAAACAAAACGTTTTATTCTCGAAAAAAACGATCCGGCTTATACGCTCCCTATTCCGAGAAATATTATGGAATACGAACCTGATCTGATCGACAATCCTCGTCCCGAACGAATTGATCAGAATGCACAGAACAATGAATAAGTCAACATCTTACAATAAATATTATGACAACAATAATTAAAATAGGGTTAAGTACTGCACTGGTATTTTTATTGATCGCCTGCTATCAGGATGAAAAAATAAATCCGGAAACCATCAAGCCCAAATACGAAGTAAAAGACAGCCACGAACCGGTAGATCATTACATCTATGAATTTTATCAAAAACACGGAATCTTTATCCTTTATGACTATCAGGATGCCGATTATAAATGGAATATCAGCAGCTTGATGGAAGGTTACTTCGTGAAACAAACCGACAAGACTATATTAAAAGAGGGGTTGGATTTTATAGAACGTAGCTGTTTTAAATATTATGACGACAAATTTCTAAAAAACTATTTTCCCTTTAAAATACTAATGGCCGATTCTATTCAACAAATGGTCACGTCACAACTTCAACGCGACCAATCCTCACTTTCCGGAGTCAGTTATCTGGCTATCGGAAAAATCAGAAGCGGAATCAGCACCATCAACAAGGACAGCCTCAATTATCTGAAAGGTGAGATACAAGCAACTCTATGGACAGGTTTAGTAGACAACGAAATCATTGAACTACCCGACACTTATTGGGCGATCAGTGACATTTTTTACACCGTCAACCTTAAAAATTTAGATGAAAATGAAAAGATCAATTTCGACAAAATCGATGTAAAAAAATATGGTTTCTGGGAACGAGATAAAGCCAAAGATTCCGGGAAAAGATACTGTATGGCTCCTAACCGTTCTTTAGATATCACCCAATTTATCAATATGATCACCACCCATACCAAAGCAGAAATGACCGCATTGATGAAATCCAGCAACAAACTGAAAGATAAATACAACCTGCTGACCAGCCACGTTAAGAGTGTATATGGGATTGACTTACAAGCCATCGGCGAAGACAAATAGTGCAATATAATCTTAAATTTAGCATAAATATTATGAACAAAATCATCTTACTTGCAAGCATATTCTTGCTATTTGCATTCGGGACGGACGTCCAAGGTGCAATCAAAAAGAAAAAAGAGGTCAATAAAACTCTGACAGCCTTTAAAAGCGGCAGTGACAAAGAAGACAAAACAAATTCAGACATCAAGAGTTACGACAAAATTATCACCAAAGACGCCAAAACCGTCAAAGGATTGATCACCCTACATATGATCAAAGACAACCTGTATATGGAAATACCCCTCAAGTTGATGGGAAAAGAACTATTGTTTGCCGGTCGTGCAGCGGCAATCAGTGACAACAAAGATGTCATTGCCGGACAAATGCCACAGGATCCATTGTTAGTGGAGTGGAGCCACGATAATACGAAAGTTTATCTACACAAAACAGTCAGTCAAGCTGTCTGCGATGAAAACGAATCCATTGCCTTATCCTTGAAAAAGAACAATATCAAACCGGTATTCAAAGCTTTCCCGATCAAAGCTTACTCTAAGGATTCCAGTGCCATCGTCATTGATGCCACCAAATTATTCTGTGTGGACGAAGCACCATCCTCCCCGTTTATCCCCGCCTCCCCGTTTGACGCATTTTTCGGTATGAACAAAATGAAAGGAGTCTTTAAAGCCGACTTATCCTCCATAACAGAGTTCAAAGCATTTCCGAAAAATATCTCCGTAAAAGCACGAATGGCATATAGCGTAAACGGCGCGCCTTTTACCGCTTTAATGCACCTGTCTATGATATTACTACCGGAACAACCTATGCGTCCTCGTTTATTAGATCCTCGAATGGGATATTTTACCGATCGTAAATACTCTTACTCCACTCAAAAAGATCAAGGGGAACCGATTGCCTACGTCAATCGGTGGCGGCTGGAACCGAAAGCGGAAGACTTAGAAAAATACAAACAAGGAGAATTAGTCGAACCTGCCCACCAGATCATCTTCTATGTTGACAATGCTCTACCTGACAAATGGAAAAAATACATTAAATTAGGAATTGAAGACTGGCAACCGGCTTTTGAAGCGATCGGTTTCAAAAATGCTATCATCGCCAAAGACTTCCCGGTCAACGATCCGAATTTCGATCCCGATGACATCAGCTACTCTTGCTTTAGGTATGCCACAACACCCACTGCCAACGCAATGGGTCCCTCGTGGACGGATCCACGCTCCGGCGAAATCATACAAGGCTCAGTATATATGTACCACAATGTACTCCAACTCCTGCATAATTGGAAATTTGTTCAAACAGCTCAAGTCAACCCTAAAGTACGCTCCGCCGTATTTGATGAAGAAACAATGGGCGAAAGCTTGCGTTACGTCGCTTCACACGAAATCGGACACACCCTCGGATTAAAGCACAATATGAGAGCATCCTACGCTCTTCCGGTCGACTCGCTCCGCTCCGCCACTTATACGGCAAAATACGGAACAACAGCTTCCATTATGGACTATGCCCGAAATAATTATATCGCCCAACCTGAAGACAAAAATGTCAAATTAACTCCCCCTTTATTGGGTGTATATGACATCTATATGATAAAATTAGGATACGCCCCCATCTACGATGCTCCAACCCCAGCAGATGAATATGAAACCATCAACCGCTGGATACAAGAAAAAGCAAATGATCCAATGTATATTTACGGAGAACAGCAAATATTGAGCACTCTTGATCCGGCTTCATTATCCGAATCATTGGGTGACGACGCTATCAAAGCCAGTCGCTACGGCATAAAAAATCTCCGCTACATAATGAAACATTTGTTAGAATGGAGTAGCATCGAAAATCAAAACTATGAGCAAATCAACACATTGTATGAAGAAATAGTGAAACAATACAGTCGCTATATGGGGCATTGTATAGCTAATATAGGAGGCATTTATCTTTACAAACCTGTTGTCGGGGATCATCAAAAAGGATTTATACCCGTTTCTAAAGAAAAACAACGGGAAACTGTTCTCTTCCTATTTGATGAATTTAAAGAACAACCACAATGGTTAGCACCCAAAGAATTACTTACCCTATTCGAGCCCAAAAACGACATCGTAGCAAAATTACAAGCGAATCTACTTCGTTCTCTCCTAAATAGCAACACGTTGGGGAAAATAGGTGTCAATGAGAAATTCTCCGACAAACCATACACACAACGGGAGTACTTAAACGATCTTTACAAACAGGTCTGGGGAAAAACCGAACAAGGACAAACCCTTAATCGGTACGAACGTAATCTCCAATATACCTATGTCCAATTCCTACTGAAAGAAATGGAACTGACAAAAGAGGATCCTAAAAAAGCAAGTCCCTTCGGTCTGGAATGGCTCAACGATGATGAATTTCCTTGTATATGCGGACAAAATCACACCCAAGAAATGTCCGGGAACACAAAAGAAGCAGATTTGAAAATTGTGGCTAAAACCATATATTTCTCACAAATCAGTGCCATCCGCGACTTACTGAAAAATCGTAAAGACAGTGCTACCGGAGAAAATCGTGATCACTACAATTATCTCTATTTTGAACTGAATAATACATTAAAGTAAATAGCTTTTCGAGGATGATTGGAAATCACACTGTGGCTCTCCAATCATCCTCATTTTTCAATTCTCTAAATAGAATCACTGAAAACATAGATAAAAATTAGGAATAAAAAAGTATTATAGATTCATATTATAGATTACTTTTGTCG
>JAVXFZ010000085.1:0-10532 GCA_036657595.1 Odoribacter sp.
TAAACAAAGCGTCAGTTTTTGTGTTAGTTTTAAATATCCAGCACAAAATATTCAATCAGTAATACCTTCCTTTAGCGGATAGAATTTGCTCACACAATTTCACTAACAACGCTATCCACCACCACCTGCGGTGCACCCGGCAGAGGTACATTCTTTAATAAATGAATCATAGAATCCCGAATAATATTGAATTGCGACATCAGTTCTGCTTTTACCGGTTTCTTCGGTTGTGATTTAATGGTCAACGGATTAATCGGTCTACCACTCTCAAACACTCGAAAATCAAGGTGCGGACCTGTAGAAAGTCCGGTACTTCCAACATAGGCAATCACTTCCTTCTGTGCCACTTTCGAACCAACTCGTATTCCTCCCGCAAAACGGGATAAATGCATATATGAAGTGGTATAGGTAGCATTATGTTTGATTTTCAGAAAATTACCACCACCATTGGGTTGGTAACCTTTAGCAATCACCGTACCGCTTCCGATGGCATAAACAGGAGTACCAACGGGTGCCGCATAGTCAACGCCGTGGTGTGCCCTGTAACGCTTCAAGACGGGATGGTAACGACTATTTGTAAAGCGCGAGGTGATACGAAAATAATCCAACGGAGCTTTTAGAAAAGCACCTTCAAGACTTTTACCCTGCTCGTTATAAAATAACAGCTCGCCATCCTGCAAAAAAGGAATCGCGTAATAAGAACTGTCGGCGTGTCGAAATACGGCTCCCAAAATATTAAACGTAGGCAAACCGTTGCCATCTACATACTCTTGTTCATATATAAGCCGAAATTCGTCTTCTTTCTGTAATCCGAAAAAGTCAATTGTCCACCCGAATATGGTGGATAATTCGACAGCCAACAAAGGATCTGTATCATATTTGACCATAGCATTCCACAACGAAGATTCCACGTTGCCCGCAATCTGTTTTCGTCGCCATTCCACCGGATTATGTCCCATTTTCACCTCATAATCACCTCGTAAATCAAATACAACATACGATTTAGGATCAATTTCATAGACAAAATAATTAGCTACCGGGATGCTATCCGTAGAGGAGAATACGGCATACGCCTGCCCGCTTTTGATCTTCCGCACGTCAAACACGCCTTTAGCTTTTTCACACAAATTATGCACTTCACTCACCGACAGTCCGTGCCTTTCTAAAATAGTCGAAAGATTCTGATTGGGTTTAACTACTCCGAAACCGACATCGTAATCAGCTAACGGAATGCCATATTTATAGACGATCTCGCGGACTTCCGTTGAATCTGTTACATCCACTTCATCCAAGGATTCGATCACCACTTTCGGCATAAAGATCACCACCAGCAATATAACACCTAACAGCGATGAAAAAATAATCTTCTTTTTCTTTGTCATTCTTTTATTCATTTTCAGGTTAAATGACAAACTTCTCCTCTACCGGAGAAAGCCATTCTTCCGGTCGAGGGGAAACTTGTCCCAGCCAAAGCTAATTACTCAATATCTTTTCTTTTTCCAGCTCACAAACCAAACAGCTGCAATCCCCACACACAAGAATCCAATCCCATACGAAACATCTCTCGATAATCCTAAACCTTCAGGTGCGACACAAAGATAGGTAACACACACACACGTCATAAAGAAAGCAGGGAGCAAGGTGATCCAATAATTCTTTCCCGACCGTACCAAATAAACCGTCACAGCCCACAAGGTAAAAACGGACAACGTCTGATTCGACCACGCGAAATAACGCCAGATCATATCAAATCCCGACGCGTCTCTCAGGCTGTATAGCAACAATCCGATAGACGCCAAGAACATCGGGACACAAATATATAGACGGCGGCGGATGCTTTTCTGCTCCATATCCATAAAATCGGCAACAATCAAACGTGCCGACCGAAAAGCTGTATCACCCGAAGTGATTGGTGCCGCAATTACTCCCAAAATTGCCAACACTCCCCCTACGGTTCCCAACCAATTTTTCGTAATAGCATCGACAATCACAGAAGCATTATTCTCGCTCATTCCGTTTTCGTGATAAAAATAAGTAGCAGCAGCAGCCCAGATCAAAGCAACAATACCCTCAGTAATCATCGCTCCATAAAAGACCGGTCGCCCATATCTTTCATTGGTCATACACCGAGCCATCATCGGAGACTGAGTAGCGTGGAAACCGGAAATCGCTCCACAGGCAATACTAACAAACATCACCGGAAAGATTGGTAGCCCCGCGGCATTCGGATGCGTATTGCCTAATCCATCCCAAAATTCCGGTAACAAAGGATGATTGACATAGAGCATAATGAGAATGCCCAATGCCATAAACAGTAAGGCTCCGGCAAAAACAGGATAAATTTTACCGATAATTTTATCAATAGGTAACAAAGTAGCGAGAATATAATAGATAAAGACCACCACAATCCAAAAAGTAGTATCCATATAATCGGGTGTCAGTTTTGCCAACAACCCTGCAGGTCCCGCAACAAATACAGCTCCCACCAATATCATTAATAACACCGTAAAAATACGCATCACCTGTTTGGTGGTCACCCCTAAATAACGACCAATGATTTCCGGCAAGCTTTCTCCACCGTGACGGATCGATAACATTCCTGACAGGTAATCGTGCGTAGCTCCGGCAAAAATACTTCCCAAAACAATCCATAAATAAGACGACGTACCGAATTTAGCACCCATAATGGCACCAAAAATCGGTCCCAATCCAGCAATATTCAGAAACTGGATCATAAAGATCTTCCACGTAGGCAAAGGGATATAATCTACCCCATCGGTCTTCGTTACTGCCGGAGTCAATCGTTTCGTGTCCGGTCCGAATATTCGCTCTACAAATTTTCCGTATACAAAATACCCCGCAATCAACAGGGCTAATGCCAAAGTAAAACTAATCACGTTATAAATAATTTAATATTTACGGAAGACACTTCACACTTCCATAAATCAAACACATCTTCTATTTACTCTCGTCAAAAAGAAACAGCTATTCGCTTACCTCCTTTTTCCTGAACGTTTATTTTCTTTCCCTCGCTTTCCTTTCTTACTGCTACTTTCAACCCTCTTTACTCTATTCTGCTGTTCGCTCTCACTTCGGACCAATTCATAATCCAATTGTCGCGCCACTAAATTTGCCTTCGCCACTTTGATTGTCACCTGATCTCCCAATTGGAAAACCTTATGATTATGACGTCCGACGATGCAATAATTCTTTTCATCAAATTCATAGAAATCATCATCCAATTCCATCATTGAAACCAAGCCTTCACACTTGAAATCATTCAATTCAACATACAAACCCCATTGTGTTACGCCCGAAATCGTTCCTTCAAATTCCTGTCCGAGCTTATCCGACATAAATTCTACCTGCTTATATTTAATAGACGAACGCTCGGCATTGGCAGCCACTTGCTCCATATCCGATGAATGCTTGCAAAACTCTTCATACTTCTCTTTGCTTGCCGACCGTCCATCGTCAAGATAACGCTGTAACAACCGATGAACCATCACATCCGGATAACGGCGGATAGGCGACGTGAAATGTGTATAATAATCAAAGGCTAAGCCATAATGTCCAATATTTTCCGTTGAATAAACCGCTTTCGCCATTGTCCTCACTGCCAGTGTCTCAATCAAATTCTGTTCCGGCTTATCTTTCACCTCCGCCATCAAATTATTCATAGAGGTCGTCAAAGCTTTCGGACTGGATGTTTTCAATCCATAGCCAAACTTTGCAATAAAATGGTTAAACTCCTCCAATTTCTCCGGCAGAGGACGCTCGTGGATTCGATAGACAAATGTACGCGCTTTTTTGCCTTCTTTCGGCTTCCCAATACGCTCAGCCACCTTCCGATTCGCCAATAGCATAAACTCTTCTATCAACTTATTCGCCTCCTTAGAACGCTTAAAATACACACCTGTCGGTTTTCCTTTTTCATCCAAGTTGAATTTCACTTCCACTCGATCAAAATCAATGGCTCCCGATTTAAAACGCTCGGCACGCAGCTTGTGTGCCAAATCATTTAATAACAAAATCTCTTTCTGATAATCACCTTCAGCCCCCTCTATAATCTCCTGCGCTTCTTCATAAGCGAAACGGCGATTCGACCTTATCAACGTACGTCCAAACCATTCATCCACCACCTGTGCGTTGACATCCATTTTAAAAATAGCCGAAAAACATAATTTATCCTCATCCGGACGCAGGGAACACACCCCATTGCTCAAACGTTCAGGCAACATAGGAATTGTCCGGTCGACCAAATAAACCGACGTAGCCCGTTCATACGCCTCCTGATCCAATATAGTATGTTCCTTCACATAATAACTGACATCCGCAATATGAATCCCCACCTCATACAGTCCATCCTTCAAAGTCCTCACCGAAAGAGCATCATCAAAATCCTTCGCATCCTGCGGGTCAATCGTAAAAGTAGTAATATCCCGACAATCCCGACGTTTCTCTATTTCCTCCTCCGGAATTTCCAAACTGATTTTCTCAGCCACTTTCAATACATTCGGCGGAAATTTCACCGGCAATTCATACTCCGCCATAATAGCATTCATTTCCGTATCATTGTCGCCGGGTAAGCCCAAGACTTCTATCACCTCCCCGATTGGATTTTTCTGATTATCGGGCCAATCAAGAATTTTCACAATCACCTTATCGCCATTGTTCGCCCCGTTCAAAGACTGCATCGGCAAAAAAACATCGTATGGCAACTGTTTTCCTGTCGGTATCAAAAAAGCATAATTGTTAGAACGCTGGACAATCCCGACAAACGTAGCCCTTTTCCGCTCCAATATCTCCACTACTTCCCCCTCCGGACGACGATCGCGGCTACGGGCATACACCAACACTTTCACCTTATCGCCATTCAAAGCGTGCTTCAAATTTGAAAAAGCAACAAATACATCCTCTTCGCTCTCATTCGAAATAATATAAGCAGAACCTTTTGCTGTCAATTCAACTTCGCCGGTTATATAAGCACCGCTTTGCTTCATTTTATACCTTCCGGTAGATATTTCCTCCAACTCTCCAACGACATACATTTCCTGCAACACCTCTGCGATCTGTCGTTTTATATCCATATTTTTCACCTGCATCCGTAGTGCTATCTCCTTATAGTTATAGCTCTGAGCAGGATGATTGGACATTAACGTACCAATTGTCTTTCTCATATCTGTCTTAGACATCATCGGTTGGCTTTTCTTATTACTTTTTGACATAATTCTCCTGATTAAATAATCCCCTAAAATTAAATATAATAAAACAAAAAAGCGGCCTAAGCCGCTTTTTTTATTTTTATTTTTTCAATTTGAAGGGAATCACTTAATTAACCCCTTATCAAATTTCTCTTTCACTTTCACCAACATATCCACCGTCATATTCTGTAAATTATACTCCGGTTTCCATCCCCACTCCTGACGAGCACACGTATCATCCATACTATTGGGCCAGCTATCGGCAATCGCCTGCTTTACCGGATCAATCTGATAATCCATCTTGAAAGCAGGAATATGCTTGCGAATCTCGGCGGCAATCTGCTCCGGCTCAAAACTCATCGCAGCAATATTAAAACTATTACGGTGCTTCAATTTCGTCGGGTCAGCTTCCATTAACTTCACCACTGCATTCAACGCATCCGGCATATACATCATATCCATATAAGTTCCAGCCTTCACATTACACGTAAAAGCTCCTCTCCTGATCGCATCATAATAAATTTCAACCGCATAATCCGTCGTACCTCCTCCGGGTAAAGTCACATAAGAAATTAATCCCGGGAAACGTACACTGCGGGCATCCACACCGAAACGATTATAATAATAATCGCTCAATAACTCTCCGGTCACTTTGCAAACGCCATACATCGTTGTATTCGAACGCTGTAAAGTATCCTGAGGGGTTTTATCTTTCGGGGTATCATTGCCAAAAGCACCGATAGAACTCGGCGTAAAAATCGCGCAATGATTGTCTTTAGCGATATACAAAGAATTAGTCAACGCACCGATATTAATATCCCACGCTAATTTCGGATTCTTCTCACCGGTAGCAGACAACAAAGCCACCAGATTAAAAATCGTATCAATACCGTATTTCTTAACAATCGCAGTATATTGTTCTCCATCCAGAGCATTCAATTCTTCAAACGGACCGGCTTCCGCCAATACTTTACATTTCTCTGCACTAATATCTGCAGCTACAACGTTATTACTACCATAAATGGATCTCAAATGAGGAACAAGCTCAGATCCGATTTGTCCACCGGCACCGACGATTAATATCTTTTTCATGACAGAATTTGATTTTAAATAATTCCTTTTTACTCAACGACACATCTGCATCGCTAAAATCGTTGCAAATTTATGAATTTTAATATGGGTGAGAACCAAAATAGGAAATAATTTTAAAGATTAAAACTATCTATTTCTTATCTAATTAGATAGTCATCTTAAAACAAGCTAATTACAGACATCAAACAGGATAATAATTCTTTATTGTTACTTAGAAACATCCCCCGCGTTAAACAAATCCACCGACGTCTCGCGTTCCGCTTCATAATAATAATCTATCTGCAACTGCGGCAACTTAGATGCCTCCACCGCCAATTGATCACAACGTTCATTTTCCAGATTATCCGCGTGACCTTTCACCCACACAAATTTCACCCGATGCTGCCGGTAAATCACCAAAAAACGTTTCCACAAATCCGGATTCTTCTTACTCTTAAAACCCTTTTTCTCCCATCCAAACACCCAACCTTTCTCGACAGAATCAACCACATAGCGAGAATCGGAATAGACAGTCACCTCTCTTCCCTGAATTTTCAACGCTTCCAGTCCAACAATCACAGCCAGCAACTCCATCCGATTATTCGTTGTCAAACGGAAACCCGCCATCAACTCCTTTCGGTGTATCCCCGCCTTTAAAACTGTTCCAAATCCTCCCGGACCGGGATTTCCACTCGCCGCTCCATCGGTATATATCGTTATGCTCTCAGCCATAAAATTAAAAGTAATAAATAAAAAATAGAAAGTAACACTCAATTTTCCGTTTCCGGATTACCGATTGCCAAAAATAGTGATAAATGGAATACAAGAAAAGACTCGGGAGAAAAGAATCTCATTTTTTATACAAGCTGAGTTTGCAACGAAAACCACAAAATTGATTTCCGACACAAACTCAGGTTGATTCAATGAAGAAAATAAATCCCTACAAAAGGGGTATAATTGATGTATAAATACCGGCAATGATAGCAGAAGTAATCACTCCCGAAATATTTGCCCCCAAAGCGTGTCCCAAAATAAAAGAATTAGGATTTTCCTGACTCACCAACTTCTGTGCCACCTTCGCCGTCGTAGGTACACAACTGACGGCGGCAATCCCTATGACAGGATTATAATTTCCTTTTTTGATAAAATACATCACATAACCACCCATAATACCACCAATTCCGGAGAGCAGCAATGCCACCACACTCAAAATCAACAGCTTTAATATCTTTGGATCAAACAACAAATGCGCGTCACACAACACGCCCAGCAACAAACCCAACATAAAGGTCGAACCGTATAATAAAGGTCCGCTGACAAAATCATAAACGTGCTTCATATTGGACTCACGAACCGCCACTCCGATAAACAACGAAAAGAAAAGCGGCGAGGCTACCGGGAATAAAAAGCACAACACCGCACATAAAATAACGGCAAAAGCCAACTTTACCTTTGCACTATAAGTCTTCGGCGCCTTCTTCTCCGTCATCTTAATACCCCTCAAACGCTTCGGAATCAAAAGTTTCACCAAATAAGGATATCCGCCATACGTCAATCCCAAATACAAATAGGCAACCACCGTAATCGGCACAAACAAATGTTTTGCCAACACCAACGAAGTAAACAACACCATCGGACCATCAGCACCACCCACCATCGCCACCGATGCACCTTCCCGAAGCGTCAAACCCATAGCCGAAGCGATCGGGAGGGTCAGAAAAGTTCCCAATTCAGCACACAGAGCCAAAAAAATACTAACAAAAGGTCTTTGAAGCAAATAGCCTACATCCAACAACGCCCCTATACCCATAAACACAAAACAAGCAATCAATCCGTTACTAAAGGTAAAAGTATAGATAGGCTGAAGAAAATCTATTTGCATCACATTCATCAGCTCATTATTATCCGTAATCATCGGATCGAGAAAAAGATTACCCAATCCACCGTCCGGCATTATCAATGTGCCGCAATTAATAGCAATCATCCCCAACCCCATCGGGATCATAATCATAGGCTCCAACACACCCTTCCAGCCTAAATAAACAATCAAAAAACCAAGAATGACCAATACAATACGGGCAACAGCCAAAAACCATCCTCCCGCAACCATCGTCCCAAAACCTTGAAACAGACTAAAAAAATCAATATTTTCCATATACAAAGAATATCAGATAAAATTTAAAGCACTTCCACACGGATTCTCGCTTTATTTACTCTTTAGGACTTATGCGCAGAGAGCCACGCATCAACACGTCCTCCCCCTGCGCATCTCCTTCCCTTATGCCGGAATCCTTGTTCGTGGCTTCAGTCCATTGATCACATAAGCAACCCTGTGTGTCAATCTTTTATATCTACCCAAATAAGACCTATGTGTATGAACCACCGCCACCTCCGCCGCCAGCATCTGCGTCTGCTTCCATTCGCTCATTTCTTTACGATACGAACCATAAAAATCAAAAAAATCTGCCCAGTTTGCAATAATTTTAATCACACCGGCAACAAAAAAACCAATCGCAAAAGTCAAACCCATCATCGCAAAGGTTGACAACAATAAACTTAACATAGTTATATAATTTAAAATATTAGAAATTCTATACCAAATCAGGCAAAATCACCGAATCCGTAAACAAATCCGATCATTCGCACAATACATAAAATTCATTAGACGGGAAATAATCAATTGCTCCATCCATCAACAGAACAGATCAAACAATACACAACTCAGCAGACTGACCCTTCATCTGCCGACAATTTCCCCAAGAAAAGAAAATGGATTAAATGAGCAAACGCTCTAAAGTATAGATGAAATATCTATACGACGATTTCACAAAACAATAATGGAAATACTGATTCCGTGCATTCTTCACCACCAACGGCGAACTATAAGAAGAAAGTGCCTGAATGGTAGAAATAAACTTTAGATTACGAGGAAAATTCGTCCCTCTGGAAGAAAAAGAAACCAAAACGGGAATGTCGCATACATTTGAACGGAACGACTCGAAAGAAAAATAATCATCAAAACCGATCGTCCCATACCCTCCGCGAAGCGAACTCAAGCAATCCTCCTCCCCTTGTTGCTCCAATGCCGGCATCTCCATCCGAGATTCCTGCAACAACTCCCCCTGAATTCCATTGATACCGAACACAAGGAGGAAACTGATGAATATGCCAACTAAACACTTCCCTTTCATAATGCCGCAAAGGTACAAATAATATTGTCTACAAAATGATTTTTCAATTAAAAAATAAAACTGCCTGAATACGGTATTCTCCGACATCTTTTCACTCCTATAACGATCAACTTTTTAAAGATTAAAATCTATTCTTGAAACAAAAAATATTAAATCTATTCTCATAACACAAACGATAAGCCCTGATTAGATACAAATATCACCACAACTTTTCATCTCATCCACCATAAAACATCCTTATAATGAGATAGATGATTGGCTGAATAATTTCTCTTAAATATATATTCTGATTGTGTTACTCCCCCAAAAAATATATTCTTTTTTTAAATGTAGATATTTAGTTAGGGACATTTATTTCAGAATTTAAAAAAAATAGACGTTCTTTGCAACAATTTAAAAAACAATAACAATCAACCTAATTAAAAACTTCTATCCGATGAAAAAAACAATTACATTGAGTATCATATCTTTCTTTTTTATACAGGCAATCGTTTCTTCTTGTGGCAAAGAAACCGAATATGTAGAACAACTTCCTATAATTAAGCACGATACTATTTTTATACAAGACACCATCACCACCGTAGACACCATTACGATTCAAAAAAATCTTCGGGATTATATGATCGGCACGTGGTACTATTGTGGAACATACATTGGCGACACTCCCGTATGGACTGTTTTTCAGGCAGATGGTACCGGAAAATCCTGTAGCAATTTTGTAACATCCGATGGTCCCATTTGGAACACAACAACATTCACTTGGGAGGCAAAGGATCGCTATATTATTTACGGTGGCAACAGTACAGACACCATCAGCTATTGGAGAAACAACAACCAATTCGCAACGAAAAACAATAAACACTATCCGGTACTCAAAATGCTTGAATACATACGAGTTGACGGATTATACGAAAATCCTCCTCAACATTATTTTGATGATTTAATGGAATGGAATAAAAAATAATATGATGATATCCCAACAATTGCCGTTGCATACGACCTTTGTTGGGATAATTCTTATTACACAAAACACGAAAATAAAGCGAAAATAAAATCAAGTTAAAAA
>JAVXFZ010000086.1:0-10430 GCA_036657595.1 Odoribacter sp.
ATTTTGATCGTATGATTTTTTAATGCGTTTGCCCTGAATTTGAAACTAAGCCATTTTTGTTTTCTAACTTGAATTCTTAAATTTGCAATCACAAAAGACTTTTCATTTGAGAAGATGGTATGTAAGTACAAAATTATAATTATCAAATTCTATTATGGCACATATTATTTTGGAAACTCCGAGATTACAACTACGTGAAATGAGTATCTCAGATATGAAATCTTTATCCTCTATTTTGCAAGATGAAAAAGTAATGTACGCTTATAACGGAGCTTTTAGTGAAGAAGAAACTGCGATGTGGATGCAAAAACAACTTCAACGGTACAAAGAACTTGGGTTTGGGTTATGGGCTGTTTTAAAAAAAGATACTAATGAAATGATAGGTCAATGTGGTATTACTATGCAAGAATATAATAATATCCAAGTTCCAGAAATTGGATATTTATTGGCATATAGATATTGGCATAATGGCTATGCAACGGAAGCGGCAATAGCTTGTCGGGAATATGGATTTAAAACATTACATCTTAATGCTTTGTATTCAATTATCCGAGATACAAACATTTCATCACAGAAAGTGGCTATTCGTAATGGAATGAATTTAATTGATAGTATAATTAAACATTACCGTGGAGTTGAAATGCCCCATATTGTATATTGCATAAAAAAGGATTAAACAAATTATTCTTTGTATGGGTACACAAAAAGGTAATGAAATGGTATTATTTATTTAATTGAGAAAAGAATATGATTATCTTAATCGCAGGAGATACACATACAGGAAAAACCTTATTTGCGCAAAGATTATTAGAGAAATACAAATATCCTTACTTATCAATAGACCATTTAAAAATGAGGCTCATCAGAAGTCGAGATTTCTGTCTCAACATTCACTGTTCCCTTTTTAATGATTTTTTATTTACTGATTTTTTTACAACTTTTTTGAATTTAAAAATGACATCGTTTCCCCTTTAACTATCCTTATCCCAAAAACATTATCAGATTAATCTTTTACGTTATATTTTTTCAAGATCGGATTTAGCCACCCAACCTTCATTGCCATCTTTCAATCGGATATTATACCAACTACCCAATTCTCCGATTACTTTTACTTTTAATCCCTCGTGAATGAGGAATAAACTGGTACCACTATTATCCGGAGCACCTTTGACCGTAACGCTAGGCGTTATTATGATGGCATACTCCCGATTGATTATTCGTTCATTCTGCCGCATAGCAAAAAATATGGAGCATACGGTCAGCAATAATACAATGATACCTGTAATAAAACCAATTTTCTTTACCCCTACGAAACGAGAATAGAAAAATAAAGCAGCCATCACTAAGAATATGATAAATAAAATGATTGATATATATCCCCATTGATCCGCCGAAAAATGTGTTTCAACAGCTTTATACCACCTAACTAAAAATAATTCCGGTAATACTTCAATCTTGTCTACAACGCTGTGTTGTGCCATTTCTAAATTATAACGTGCCATTTCATCGCTTGGATTTAACAGCAAGGCCTTTTCGTAATTCAAAATGGCAACTGTATTTTCTTTCATTTTAAAATGACAGTTACCCAAATTATAATACAAATCAGCCGATTCTACCCCTTCTGATAAGATCTGATGATATAATTCAGCTGCCTCTTTATATTTCCCTTCCTGATATAATTGTTCTGCCTGCTGTTCCAACAGAGGTTTGGCAACAACAGTCAACAAAATCAGTAATAATGGCAATAGCAATAATATCTTTTTCATACGTTTACAATTCAATTTTATAACTTACAACTTTTAGCTTTTTAACCTTTTATTGCCTTATCCAATTTCGTGATGGTATCTATACTATCTGTATAAATTTTTCCCATTTCTTGATCAGGATTAGTACCAGGTGCATAACGGGCATATTCACAAGTATCCAAAACAGCTATAAATTCCTTGATTCTTTCATCGTCCACTTCTTTTTTCTGCAAAATATCACTAATATTATCACGATTCAATTCCGCTCTGTCAATATTTAATTTATAACTCATATATCCCCATAATGCCTTTAACACTTCGTCATAGAATTGCTCCGCATTATGATTTTTCATCGCCAAAGTTGCAACTTTCATCCGTCTACGAGCCATCTTTGTTGCTGCTTTATTTTTAACTCTGACAATGTCAGCATTTGCTTTGATCCGTCGACGATTTAATATAGCACCTACGACAAACAGAACAAAAGGTATTAATAAAGCCAACCAATACGTTGTAGTAGCAAAGAAACGGGTTCCTATTTCTTTCAATTTTAAGTTACCAGTTTTCAGATAGCGAATATCTTCTCCAACAAACCGAACATCCTCTTTCTTGAACGATTGAACGGCATTAGCGGTAGCAGGATTGACCTGTCCTTTCTCCGTTCCTTTTTTCACATAGACATTGTATTCATTTCCCAAAATTGTTTTATAAGAATTGGTTTGAGGATCAAAATAAGAGAAATGTATCGCTGGAATTTTATATTCACCTGAGTAACGAGGAATAGTTAAATATTCAAAGGTCACTGTTCCATCCATTCCGTTTGCTGTTGTTGTAATATCCTTAGATTCTTTGGGATCATACATTTCAAAATCAAGTGGAAAATCAACAACGGGTGCTTTCAATAATTTCAGATTACCACTTCCACGAAAAGTTATTTTATAAGTTAAAGCATCATTAGTATTTACGCTATCTGCCGATAAAGAAGTTGACATCGTAAGATTTCCGACAGTACCACCAAAACCTAAAGGTTTCCCCTCTTGAGGCAGTTCTTTCACGTTAACTGTAATCGGACGACTTCTCCGCATAATCTTCACTTCTCTCTCATTTCCAAAAAAGTCATCAAAGAAACTACGTCCACCTCCAGCAATACGTTGACGAATAATACATTCCAATTCAAATGGTTCGATTGTTATTTCTCCTGTATGTTGTGGAAACAATAATTTTTTTTGTATTACACCGACATTATATATTTGTCCATCGTATGTTTCCCGAGCTAACTCTATGCGTTGAGGTGTTGGCATATCTTCTGTCAGGAAACCATCAAAAGCAGGAAATTTTATACGCCCGAAATTTGTCAAATCAACCTTCGTGTAGACTTTCATCGTTGCTATCATACTTTCCCCTAAATAAAGACTACGCCGCGAAACATCTACCCGAACAAATAAATTATCTTCATTTACAGAAGCAGTCGTATTAGGCTGAGTTTCCCGATTTTTAGTATTCTGTCCTCCACCATTTCCAGCTGCTTTTTCTCCTTTTACAACTTCAATTCGCAAACTATTTGATTTGTATTGCTTCCCATCAACAGTAATAAAGGCTGACGGTATTTGATAAATACCCACTTTAGTTCCTTCCAAAATATAAGTATATGTAAAAGATACACTTTGTGAAACTTTTCCATTGATACTTGAAAAAGAAGACGACTGACTGGAAGCAGGTCCCATTAATAAATCAAAGCCTTCTAAAGTAGGAATTTGCAAATTTATCCCCTCTTTGTTAATCGTATAAGAAAGCCTAAATTGTTCTCCAGTAGCAACAACAGAAGGTGCCGTTGCCTTAAATTCTACCTGCTGGGAATAAACCAGAGAATGAATAAACAACAATATAATTAATCCAAGTCGTTTCATTACCAATTTTTTTCAATTTTCATTTTCTTTGCCTTCTGTTCTTGAACTTTTTGTTTTTGAACTTTTTCTTGAACGTTTTTTTCATCATTCTGTAATGCTTCTAATAAACGTGTCGCATCTTCTTTTGAAATTTTTCCTTCCTGAGGCTGTGATTGCTGTTGTTCTTTATTATCCTGATTATCTTTTTTGTCTTGATTATCTTTATTCTGTTGATCTTTGTTCTGATCTTGCTGATTGTTATTTTGATCTTTCTTATCCTGATTTTTTTGATCTTGATCTTTTTTGTTTTGATCATTCTGATTATCCTGATTTTGCTGATCCTTATTTTGATCTTGGTTATCTTTATTATCCTTATTCTGTTGATCCTGCTGTTGCTTATTACGGACAAATTCAAGATTATATTTTGTCTGCTCCGAATCGGGACGATTTCTCAATGATTCTTTGTATGCTTGAATACTTTCATCCATTTTATTCATTGACAACAATGTATTCCCAATATTATGGTATATCTCTCCTAATCGCTGTTTATCTGTTTCTTCTTTGGCTAAAACAGAAAATTGTTGTAAAGCTTCGTCATATTTTTTTTGTTTGTACAAAGCATCCGCCATATTAAACGCTGCCACAAATGAATCAGTCTTTTTATTAGCAGCTTTACGATATTCCACTTCTGCTTTCTCAAAATCCTGTTTTTCAAATAAATTATTTCCTTCACGTATGAATTTTCGTTCTTTCTGAGCAGTAGCAGGCAATATAGCCAACACTACGAAAAAAAATAATATAAAAAGTTTCATAGTTTTAGTACTCTTTAATCGTTCATCATTCATCATCGTCAATCTCACTTAAAAATATTGATTTTCATAAAATGCTTATTTTTCCGTCCTAAAATTATAAATTCTACGAAAACAAAAAATAATCCAATCAATAAAAAATATTGATATTTCTCAGCATAGTCACTATAAACCCGTTCCTCCAATAAAGTTTTCTGCATCCGATTCACTTCATCAAGTAATTGAGTCAAGCCAACGTCCGTATTACTTGCCCGAACATACAATCCTTCCCCCGCTTTAGCAATTTGTTGCAATACTTCTTCATCTAACTTAGATATAACAACATTACCACTGCCATCTTTCATAAACTGTCCTAAATTATTTTTTTCAGGAATCGGAGCTCCTTGCTCCAAACCCATTCCTATTGTATGAATGGTAATACCCTTCTCGTGAGCACTCTTAGCAGCAGCAACTGCATCGTCCTGATGGTTTTCTCCGTCCGTAATAACGATGATTGCTTTTGATGTCTCTGTTTCCGGAGTGAACGACTTTGCTGATAAATCAATAGCAGACCCAATCGCTGTCCCCTGAACCGGAACAATATCTGTATTTATGTTAGATAAGAAAAGCTTTGCTGATGAATAATCAGTAGTAATCGGTAATTGTACATAAGCATCTCCGGCAAAAACAATTAATCCGACCTTGTCATTCGATAATTTTTCAACCATCCGTGAAATAGCCATCTTCGCTTTCTCTAATCGACTAGGCTTAATATCTTCGGACAACATCGAGTTTGATACATCTAACGCTATAATCAACTCCACTCCTTGTTTCTTTACTTGTTGAAGTTTTGAGCCAAACTGTGGTCCGGCAACTCCGACAATAACAAACAACAAAGCCATCAGCAAAAGAATAAATTTCCAAGCTCCACGCTGGAAAGAAAGCAAAGGCATCAAAGGTCTCAATAACTCGGGATTACCAAATTCGGCAATTGCCTTTTTCTTTTTTCCGACCATCATCACATAAAATATGATCAACAATGGAATGACAATCAAAAGATATAACAAATCAGGATGTGCAAATCTAAACATAATTATTACAATTTGAAATTGTACAAATTTGGAAATATGAGAATTTTATTCACCCCCACTCTCCTATTCTTTATTTTCCGTTTTTACTAAAAATTGATTTTACTAAGGGATTTTCCGCAATAAAGTATAACGAAGTAAAGCTTGTACAATTAGTAATGTCATTCCGAGCAAACCAAAAATAAAATATTGCTCATCTTTCTTACTAAAATGCTTTACTTCAATCTTACTTTTTTCCAGTTGATCAATCTCAGCATAAATCTGTGTTAATTTATCATTATCTGTAGCCCGGAAATATTTTCCTCCCGTGAGAGTAGCAATTTGTTGCAAAACGCCCTCATCAATTTCAACGGGAACATTCTGTAATTGTATGCCAAATGGTGTTTGAACCGGATAAGGTGCTTCTCCGTATGTACCAACCCCTACCGTATATACCCGGATTCCAAATGTCTTTGCCAATTCTGCCGCAGTCGCCGGAGCTATTGCACCTCTATTATTCACTCCATCAGTCAACAATATAACTACTTTTGATTTTCCCGGACTATCTTTCAAACGGTTAACAGCATTTGCAAGTCCTAAACCTATTGCCGTACCATCTTCTATCATTCCGCTCTTCACTTCACGTAATAGATTAACAAGGACAGCTTGATCCGTTGTCAACGGACATTGAGTAAAACTTTCACCTGAAAATACTACTAATCCTATCTTATCTTGTGGACGCTCCAATATAAATTTAGTTGCCACCTCTTTGGCTGCTTCCAAACGATCAGGAGTAAAATCCCGTGCCAACATACTACCTGAGATATCCAATGTCAATACTATATCAATTCCTTCACTGGTATAAGTCTGCCAATTATTATTAGATTGTGGACGAGCCAAAGCCATTACTAAGAAAATAATAGCTAATATTTCCAATATAAACAATATATGACGTAACCAAATCCGTCCTGTATGTTTTATTCCTTTAAATGCCTGTAAAGAAGAAAATTGTAAATCTGCATAAGAATGCTTTTCCCTTAAGACATACCACAATATCATTGGTATCAGTAATACCAATAACAGAAAACATTTCGGGTTCGCAAATTCAAATCCAAACATAATTCATTAATTTACATGATTATCTTCAATTTCTTTCGCTTTGCTTTCATCAGCATTCTCTACTGCCTTTGCTTTTTCTTCTTCCTCACACTTCCGTTTTTCAGCCTCTTTTCTTTGTTGTTCTGCCAATTCCGCCTCTATTCGCTGATGTGTAACATTCACAAAATCATAAGCCGCATCCAAATAACTGGCATTTTCATCTTGTAAAGGTGTAAATTTCGCAAATTTTACAAAATCAGCAGTCATCAACATCGTTGACATCCGTTCACATTCACGGGCTTCTACTTCACGACATTTTTTCAAAGCAAGAACAGTTTCATTTGAAGTTTGTTCCATCGCAGGAATATCAAATTCGTCATCAAAATATTGCCGCATCGCATCAGTTAATCGGGTATAATATTCCTTTTCTCGTCCAACCTGCCATAGTTTTCCATTTTTGATCTCATCCAGTGAACGAATCGCTTTAACATAGGGAGGAATTTCTTCTTCCTTCACAGCAAACAAAGGTTTATTTTTCTTCCTGCGTTCCCAATACCACCACACAAATGCAATTATACTTATCCCTAGCAATACCCACAACAAATAGGGCAATATCTCCACAAACGTCCAAGGAGCCGCATAAGGCATAACAATATCATAATTTCCTTTCTGTGCATCAACTTGGTAAGTATTAACTATAAAAGCAATCGGATCTGTTCTAAGAATATTATTGTATTGGTCTCCTTTTACCGTAATCGGCATAGAATGAATAATATACATACCCGTATCAAAAGCTGTTATGACATATTTTGATTCATATATCCACCGACCATCGCTTTCCTTTATAGAATCTCTGTGAGGTCCAGAAATAATCTCAACACCCTTTACTATTGTATCTCTTAACAATGGAAAAGAAATTTGAATCCCTTGTTCACTCTTAACTTTGAAAGTAAGTTGTTGCTGATCGCCAATCATCATATAATTAGTATCTAACTCAACCCCATATTCCACATTTTGAGCGTTCAGCGAAATTGTTCCCCACAATAGGAACAAGTACATTAGAACTTGTTTCAAATCCATAAATAAATCAATTTACAATTCTTAATTGGTATAGCTTCTTTTCATCTTAAAATATTACAAAAAGGAACAAAAACATCTCAATGGTTAGCTCCTTTTTTTAAACAAGGTTAGCAAAGCTCTGACATAATCCTCATCCGAACGAATATTGGCAACATCGACACCCGAACGTTTAAAAATAGTTTCTAATTCTTTCTCCCTAATAAAAGCATATTTTTCATACTCTTGTCTCACATTCTGATCAGATGTATCTATCCACATTTGTTCTCCCGTTTCAGCATCTCTTAAATACATAAATCCTACCGGTGGCAAAATATTCTCACGCGGATCGTATACTCTCAAAGCAACAACATCGTGCTTACGATTAGCTATGGACAACGCGTGCGCAAATGGATGTTCATCAATAAAATCAGAAATAACAAAACAAGTACAGTGCTTTTTTATAGAATTAGTTACATATTGCAAAGCCTGTTCAATATTTGTCTGTATATTGTCCGGAGTAAAATCAATCAGTTCCCGGATAATATGCAGAATATGCGTTCTTCCCTTTTTAGGTGGAATAAATTTTTCAATTTTATCTGAGAAAAATATAACCCCGATCTTATCATTATTTTGAATGGCCGAGAAAGCAATAACAGCAGCAATTTCAGTAATCTGATTTTTCTTCAATTTAGAAATACTACCGAAATTCCGTGAAGCACTTACATCTACAATTAACATCACCGTTAATTCCCGTTCTTCTTCAAATATCTTTACATAAGGACGATTATGACGAGCTGTAACATTCCAGTCGATATTCCGAATATCATCCCCATATTGATACTCCCGAACTTCGCTGAAAGTCATTCCACGCCCTTTAAATGCAGAATGATATTCCCCGGCAAAAATATTTTTTGACAAGCCACGGGTTTTAATTTCAATTTTTCGGACTCGCTTTAATAATTCAGAAGTTTCCATAAAATAAAACTAAATAGCTAAAAGCAATATTTTTCCATTCTTCACTTTTGGTCTTTTACTTAGAAATCTTCAATTTCTAAGGTACTTCAACAGCATTCAGTACTTCGTTCACTATATCTTCACTCGTAATATTATTAGCTTCTGCTTCATAGGTCAGTCCTATACGATGCCGCAATACATCATGGCATACAGCGCGAACATCTTCTGGAATAACATAACCTCTACGTTTAATAAAAGCATAAGCTTTTGCAGCCTTTGCCAAGTTTATACTAGCACGAGGAGAACCACCATAAGCAATCATACTAACAAATTTTTCCAATCCAGCATCCTGAGGAAAACGTGTTGCAAAAACTATATCAATAATATATTTTTCAATTTTTTCATCCATATAAACATCTTTTACTACATCACGAGCCCGTATAATGTCTGCTGGTGTTAAAATGGTCGTAGCTTGTGGAAAAGATTTCTCCATATTTTGGCGAACAATCAATTTTTCCTCTTCTTTTTTTGGATAATCAATGACAACTTTTAACATAAAACGGTCAACCTGAGCTTCCGGAAGTGGGTAAGTACCCTCCTGTTCAATCGGATTCTGTGTTGCCATTACTAAAAAGGGTTCCTGCAAACGATAAGTCATTTCGCCAATAGTCACCTGACGCTCCTGCATCGCTTCCAATAAAGCTGACTGAACTTTAGCCGGAGCACGGTTGATTTCATCTGCAAGAATAAAATTAGCAAAAATAGGACCGTGCTTCACCACAAATTCTTCTTTTTTTTGCGAGTATATCATCGTACCGACCACATCAGCAGGCAAAAGATCTGGAGTAAACTGAATTCGACTAAATTTAGCAGCAATCGTTTTAGCCAATGTATTAATAGCCAAAGTTTTTGCTAAACCTGGTACACCTTCCAGCAAGATATGACCATCTGAAAGCATACCGATCAAAAGCCCCTCGATTAAATGCTTCTGACCAACAATCACCTTGTTCATTTCCATACTAATCATGTCAACAAAGGAGCTTTCCTGCTGTATGCGCTCATTCAATGCTTTGATATCAACAGTATCCATCATTCTGTAAATTTAAAGTTGTTATGTCTTATAAAATTCTATTACGAAACCTCGACTAAATCTGTTCTAAAGAAAACTCTATTTTTGCTAATTATGCCTTATACAGACGTTAAAATTTTGATTACTCCAAAAATAGTCAATCTCTATGCAACTGTTAAATTTTAAGCCGTTAAAAATAGTTAAGTTTCTATTTAAGGTTTTACAAAAAAAATATCAGGAACATAATCGTTCCTGACATTCTAAATATCCTATTTTACATATTGTCTTTATCTTTCTGCCTAAAGACCTTCAAGTAACCTAAAATAAATATATAAATTGTGAATACAAAGATCAAACAACGTAAAAAAATATTCATCGCATCCACTCTTCCTGGCAACATAAAATCCTTAACTAAAGCAGGAATCATATAGATCATCAAGCCCCCAAGTACAAACAATTGAATTATTGTAAAAATCCTGACTCTTTTCTTCCGCCGCTGCAAACTTTTATTTTCTTCAGAAGATTCTTCAGCATTTGCTATTTTAGAACGCTGATTTTTATTGATTTTAATTTCTGCTTTTGATTTTTTCCATCCGCTAATTCGTTGTTTCAAGCGCATACCAACTAAAAAGGCAAATACACAAAATGCCATAAAAATAAAAGAATCTCTGCTCATCTATATAAATTTATAAAATCATATCTCCTGTCAATCAAATTAATTGCTATCAGGAGGAACAAAGATATTAAAAAAAATGACAGATTATAGG
>JAVXFZ010000087.1:0-10331 GCA_036657595.1 Odoribacter sp.
AATTATGATTTACTGCTTAACCCGCTTCGTTCCAATAGGGCGTTGACGGTAGGTTCTTGACCTCGGAAGCGTTTATAGAGAGTCATTGGGTGTTCGGAACCGCCTTTCTCTAATATATTTTTCCGGAAGGAATCAGCTGTTGCGCGATTGAAGATACCGTTTTGCTTGAATACCGAGAAAGCGTCGGCGTCGAGTACTTCCGCCCATTTATAGCTGTAATATCCGGCTGCATAACCTCCGCCGAAGATATGACCAAAGGCGGTAGAAAAACTACTACTGTCGATGACCGGGAATGATTCCGTAGCTGCCATTGCTCTATTCTCAAAGCTTTGCACCGATTCTGTCAGTGTGTCAGAGAGAGTGTGCCACGCCATATCGACGATGCCAAAACTGAGTTGCCGATCACTTTGGTAACCACTTTGGAAATTGGCGGCATTGTGGATTTTGGTGACATATTCTTGAGGAATTTTCTCTCCGGTGGCGTAATGCACCGCCCACGTGTCTAACCATTCTTTCTCCAATGCCCAGTTTTCCATAATTTGTGATGGTAATTCCACAAAGTCGCGATACACATTAGTGCCTCCGGTGGAATTATAGGTACATTGCGACAGCATACCGTGCAGGGCGTGTCCAAATTCGTGCAGAAAGGTTGTCACTTCGTCGAATGTCAATAGCGACGGCTTACTGTCAGTCGGTTTGGTGAAATTCATTACAATGGACACCAACGGACGGACATTCTGCGTATCCACCTTGTGTTGTCCTCGGTATTCTGTCATCCAAGCACCGCCTCCTTTGCTCTCGCGCGGGAAGAAATCAGTATATAACACGGCAAGAAATCCTCCATTTTCATCCTCTACCTCAAAAGTCTTTACATCTTCGTGGTATTTGGGTATATTATGTACTTCCTTAAAGTTCAGTCCGTAAAGTTTATTCGCTAAATCGAACACCCCTTTTTGTACATTTTCCAATTTAAAATAAGGCTTCAGCATCTCATCGTCTAAGGCATACTTTTCCTGTTTCAGTTGATTGGAATAATAAGCCCAATCCCAGCGTTGCAGTTCGCCCTCAAATCCGTTGCGGTGAGCGAAATCCTCCACCTCTTTCTTCTCTAACAGAGCGTGAGGATGCGACGATTCCAGTAATTGCGACAAAAAAGAAGTCACCGTTTCAGGAGTTTGTGCCATCCGATCCGTCAATACATAGTCGGCATAAGTATTATATCCTAAAATACGTGCTTTTTCCAATCGTAAGGCGACAATTTTTCGGATCACTTCATTATTATCATACTCATTTCCCCGATTCCCGCGTGAGGTATACGCCCGATAAAGTTTTTCCCGTAACAAGCGATTGTCGGAATATTTCAGGAAGGGGATATAACTCGGCGCATTCAGCGTAAAAATCCAACCTTCCACGCCTTTCTCCTTCGCTGCCATCGCTGCTGTTTCGATAGCACCTTCGGGCAGACCGGACAACTCTTCTTTATCCGTGATCTGAAGAGTAAAACCATTGGTCTCAGCCAAAAGATTCTCATCAAATTTCAAGCCCAGTTTAGACAATTCCATTGCGATTTCGCGAAACCGTTCTTTCGCAGCACCTTCCAAATTGGCTCCTCCGTTGATAAAGGAAGTCCACGTATCCTTCAACAAAACTTGCTGTTCTGTCGTCAGTGTCAATTGGTCTTTGCTTTCGTATATTTCTTTTACCCGTGCAAAAAGCTGCGGATTCATATAAATACTGTTGCTATATTCAGTCAGGCTGGGAGAGATGCGCTGTGCAATTTTTTGCATCTCCTCATTGGTACAGGCTGAATTCAGATTAAAAAATATAGAAGAGATCGCGCCCAGTTTTTCACCGGCTCCGTCAAGGGCAACAATGGTATTTCCAAAATCAGGAGTTGACGTTGATGTCGCAATGGTCTCGATTTCTTTCCGGGCGTCGGCAATAGCCTGTTCAAAAGCCGGTTCATAATGCTCTGCTTTGATTTGATCAAAGGGAGGAGCCTGATGGGGGGCATTAAAAGATTCCAGTAAAGGATTTTTGAGAGATTTATTCTCACAGGAAGCCAATAACAGAATCAGTGCTGTCATACAAATAGTTGATTTCATTTATAAATGGATAAGGTTTATTATTTACTGTCGGCAAAGTTAATGAATTCTATTGAACCGACACAATAGACAAAGATTTTTTAATCCTTCTCTCTTTCCGTAAACAGCTCATCATTGTGCCGGAAACGGCGTAATTGCCGGCGTAGAGCGTAAACCTCCTGTTGCAATAATTCCAAACGTCCCAATATATGACGGATCGCATCAATCCCCTCAATATTAATAGATAAGTCATCGTGTAAATGAATATATCTTTCCAATTCCCGTAATTGCGAAGCAAGCAAATATTGTTCACCGTCAATTTGGCGTATTTCAATCAATCCGTCTTCTTCGAGAGAAAAAATAAAAGTCGGATCGGTGTGGCTTTTCTCACAATATTCGCTGATAATGATTAAATCGCTTTCCATAATCAAATGCTTTTAGATGCATAAATCAAACTCTGTAGATGAAATAATGACGTCAATACTTCAAGGTCCGTCGGAATTATAATTTTTGTAATTCCCGGAACAATTCCTTCTGTTTTTCGGTCAGTTGGGTCGGAATCTTCACTTTGTACGTGACAAAGAGATCACCAAATTGCCCTTCTTTTTTATAAACGGGAAAACCTTTCCCTTTCAATCGGACTTTACTGTCATTCTGCGTTTCCGCTTTCACGGTCAATTTCACTTTCCCATTTAGCGTATCAATCAACTGCTCGCCTCCTAAAATAGCGGTATACAGATCCAGCGCGACAGTCACATACAAATGGTCACCTTCCCGTTTAAACACCGGATCTTCGGCGACCACAAAAGTGATATACAAATCCCCTGCCGGTCCGCCGTTGATGCCGGGCGATCCCTGTCCCTTCAGTTTAATCGTTTGTCCATCGGCTACCCCCGCAGGGACGGTGATCCGAATCTTTTTACCATTCACCTCGAGGATTTGCTGATGGCTTTCTGCCGCATCTTTCAGAGATAAATGCAGCTCCGCATTGAAATCCTGTCCACGGAAACCGGCACCACTTCTTGGATTGCCGCCGCGCCGTCCCCCAAACAGCGATTCAAAAAAATCTGAAAAATCACCATTGTCACCCTCAAAACCCCCGCCTCTTGCCGACCGGTAGCCGCCACCGCCCTCGCTCGCACCCCAACCTCTTCCGCCCGCCTGACCGTAGCGTTGCTTTTGCGCTTCAAATTCATCGGCGTGCTTCCAGTTCTCACCGTAGGCATCATATTTTTTGCGTTTTTCAGGATCGCTCAACACCTCGTTGGCTTCATTGATCTCCTGAAAACGGTGCTTGGCATTCGGGTCGTTCGGATTCAGGTCCGGATGATATTTCCGGGCTGATTTCTTAAAAGCCTTTTTAATTTCCTCCTGCGAGGCTGTTTTGTTAATATCCAGTATTTTATAATAATCAATATAAGCCATAACCGTAAATAATATTAAAAAAAATATTCTGACAAATCAGCGAACTGCTTCCATTTGAATCACCTAAATTTACGACTAAAAAAGACAAAGTGTCATCCGAAGAGTGATAAATAAACTTAAATACGAAATTCGCTGTCGTTTTCGCGGCGGCAAAGGACGATGACGATCGTCCTGCATTTTAAAACATCGTTGCTAAAAACAATCGGAAAGCTTTTCTGTGGTCAAAAATCAGGCGTAACAAGTATGCTCTATCAATATTTTCAAGCCGATACCGATGAGGATCATCCCCCCAAATCGTTCCACTTTAAGCCCTTTGATCCGGGCGAAGCGAAAACCGCAGAGTACGCCCGTAAAGGAGAGAAAAAAGGTAGTGAAAGCGATGACGAAAGCCGAAAACAAAATATCGGTTTGCAAAAATGCAAAACTGACACCAACAGCCAGAGCGTCAATACTCGTGGCAACCCCTAAGATCAGCAACGTCTTATTGGAAAAAGAAACTTGTGAGCCCTCATTTTCCTTGAAAGATTCGTAGACCATCTTCCCGCCCAAATAAGCCAATAGGACGAAAGCAATCCAGTGGTCAATGTGTGTGATATAAATGTGAAACTGACTTCCCAAAACCCATCCGAGCCAAGTCATTCCGCCCTGAAAAACTCCCATCACGCCGGCTAACTTCAGCGACTTTCGGAAACAGAAAGAACTCATACAGAGCCCTCCGCTGATACTGATCGCTAAACTATCCATCGAAAGTCCGATGGCGATCAATAAAATTGTTATAAAACTCATCACGAACGTTAAAAAATTAAGGCAATATTTTAAAGTTTGAACCCCCTGATTTCAAAGAGTTGGGAAAAAAAATAAGGTATTGTACGATTTTATCCGGCAAAGATAAAAAAAGGAATGATAAAAAAAGGAGGAATAAACAAATTCAACAAAAGGATGATCGACAAATGATGCGGCAAATTTTGTACCTTTGATGAACTTTTAAGGCAACATACCCTTAAAAGAAAGCCGACAACCATCATCCTATTAGGTTTTTATAAAAACAAAAAACGTGGAATTACAGACTAAAATTGACATCGTTCGCCCGAATTTTGAAATAAACTATCGTTCCTCCATCCTGATGATAGGCTCCTGCTTTACAGAAAACATCGGAGAAAAATTGGCATATTTCAAATTTAATATAGACCTGAATCCCTGTGGCATCGTCTACAATCCATTCTCTGTCGCGAACGTATTACAACTGCTTTTAGCCCATAAGCGATTGACGGAATCCGATTTATTATCCAACAACGGGAAATGGGTCAGCCTCCTTCACCACGGGCGATTTTCTGCATTGCAGGCTGCGGACTGCTTGAAAAACATCAACGAACGCTTGGAGCTTTCAGCGGCACGCCTGAAAACGACCAACGTACTAATCATCACGTGGGGAACCTCGTGGGTCTATCGCTACAAAGAAAATGGGATGATCGTCTCAAATTGCCATAAATTCCCCGCGACGGCATTCGATCGTTTCCGGCTCACGGTGGCTGAAATCGTAGAAAAATACACCGAATTAATCGCTCGCTTAAAAACGCTCACTCCCGATCTTCAAATCCTCTTCACCGTCAGTCCCGTGCGGCATTGGAAAGACGGCGCGCACGGAAATCAATTGAGCAAATCCGTATTGTTCCTTGCCATAGATGAATTGGTGCGAAAATTCGACTGCGTATCTTATTTCCCTGCCTATGAGATCGTGATGGATGAACTCCGTGACTATCGCTTTTATGCGGAAGATATGCTGCATCCTTCCACCCGGACCATCGACTATATTTGGGAAAAATTTGGAGAAAACTATTTATCGAAAGAAACGGAACCCCTCAGAAAGCGGATCGACAAAATCAACAAAACACTGCTCCACCGCTCTTCCGATCCGGACAGTCCCGCCGCATTGGAGCTGCAAGAACGCTTAAAAAAGGAAATCAAAGAGATCGAACAGGAATATGGTTTCACCTACCTTTCAACCCCCGGCGTGTAAACGCTCACCCCCTTCTTCGCCTCTTATTCTTCCTCCTCCATCTCTATTACGGGAATGTCTTGCATCGGAATCCTTGACAACTCCTGAAGAAGAATGTCTGTTTTCACCGGATAACTGGCAGGATAAAACTTGCGGATCCGATAAAGATCCGGGATACATTCCAAACGGGAATGATAATTGCCCACCCTTATTTTAAAATCGGGATCAAAATACTTCAGATAAGCCGGAATATAAGTAAAAGTCTGTTCAAACTTATTCCGCATCTCCTTCAACTGCTCAATATTACATCCGAACGAACCGGTCGAATAAATTTGAATCCGATAGCCCGGAAAAGATTGTCGTTGCTCATTCAAATGAATATGTAACTTCAACAAATGATGAATCGAAGCATCGCAATGTACGACCACCTTCCCGCCTTGCTTTCCCGTTTGTTGCAATTCCGTCAGGATATTATTGCGAGGGGCAGGTGTCAGCGTATCAGTATCCACCGCATACAACCGGAAAGGAATCAAAAACAATAAAAAAATAAACTTTGACATAAGCGCATTGAAATTTTTGCAAAGATATGGAATTTAGAAGAAAAGCAGAGAGCGAACAGATAAAAAAACGAAAGTCGGCACATTTCCCCCTTTTCTTGTTAAAAAAGCGTTAATCCGACCACTATATCTATAACGTATAATAAAAAGAAATATTTTTACATCCTCAATCAAAACTAAATTATTATGTGTCAGGCTACAAATAAACAGATCATAGACATACTGAAACAAGAAGCGATTCCGGCACTTGGCTGCACGGAGCCCGTAGCTTGTGCGTTAGCGTGTGCCCGCTGTCGGGAAGAATTAGGCGGAGTACCCGAACGGATTGAAGTCACGGTGAGTGCTAACATCTACAAAAACGGGATGGGCGTGGGAATACCCGGAACCGGAATGACCGGCTTACCGATAGCTGCTGCCTTAGGAGCCGTTTGTGGAAAAACAGAATACGGACTCGAAGTATTAAAAGAAGTTTCCCTTTCCGACAACCTAACACGGGCAAAAGCCCTCTTAGAACAATCGGCAGTGATCGTACATTTGAAAGAAGACGCGCCGGACAAACTCTATGCTGAGGCTGTTTGCACCAAAGGCAAAGACACCGTGAAAGCTCTGATCGTCCACGCTCACACCAACATCGTGCTGGTAGAAAAAAATGGTAAAGTCATCTATCAAAAAGACTTCACGCCGCTGGCAAACGAACAAAACAAAAGAGTAGAGCTGAGTGTTGCCCGTATTTGGGAATTTGTTCACACCATCGACATCGCTGAAATCGAATTTTTGATGGAAGGAGCTGAAATGAACCAAATAATTTCAGCCGAAGGCTTAAAAAACGAATATGGTTTGCAAATCGGCAAAACATTAAAAGAAAATATCGACAAAGGACTATTGCAAAACGACTACCTGAATAGCGTTTTAATTCGTGCCACAGCCGCTTCGGATGCGCGGATGGACGGATGCGAAAAACCGGTGATGACCAATTCCGGTAGCGGCAATCAAGGCATCACCGTCTACCTGCCCGTCGTCGTGACCGCCGAACGCTTCGGATCTACCCGCGAACAACTCATCAGGGCACTGGCTTTCAGTAACTTGATCGCTGCACATATCCACTATTATATGGGACACCTTTCTGCTCTCTGTGGCATACTGATTGCCTCTACCGGTGCTGCTGCCGCGATCACTTACCTGATGGGAGGCACCTACGAACAAGTTGTGAACGCCATCAAAACAATGTGTTCCAACCAAACCGGAATGATGTGTGACGGAGCCAAACAAGGTTGCGCCTTAAAAGTATATTCCGGCACATCTGCTGCCGTGCAGGCGTCCCTTTTATCCGTAAAAGGAATCAAAACACGCAACGATGGAATCGTCGAAGAAGACATCGAACGAACCATCCACAATGTCGGAAAAATCGGTACCGTCGGAATGGAACAGACCGACCGCACGATCCTAAACATTATGTGCAACAAAAAATAAATCCTCCCCATCTTCTTCCGATCGGATGCCTCTCACGGAGCCATCCGATCGGAAGAACCTTTTGACTTCCCGTACAGGATCAATACAGCAAACCAACAAAACAGGACCTTGTGCCCCGCCTTTCCCCTTGTTTATCCGCCAAAAATAACCTAAATTTGTCGGTATGGAGCAGGAATATATCAACATACACACCCATCATCCCGGACACGGCATTAACATTTTCGATCCCTGTTTGGGCGAAATGCCATCGCCCGAAAACGGGAAAATCCTCTACTCGATGGGCATCCACCCAATGTATATCAATGAAAATACTGCGGAAAAATTAGCGGATATAGAACAGGCGGCAGCACAAAGGCACATTGTCGCCGTGGGCGAAGCAGGGCTCGATCGCAACGCTCCCGTGGCAATGGAGATTCAGATCGACTGGTTTTGCCGTCAAGCCGCCATCGCCGCCCGCTACCAATTACCATTGATCATCCACGGCGTGCGAGCCATCCCCGAACTCATCGCCGCTTACAAAAAATGCCCTTCCCCGAAAGGATGGATCATCCACGGATTCAATAATCGACGCGAAATCTTAGACGACTTATTGCGACACGGCTTTTATATCTCCGTCGGACGCCAACTCCTCCAGCCGGAATCCAACATCTTCCGCCTGCTGCCTGCGATCCCCCTTTCCCGCCTCTTCATCGAAACCGACCACTCGGACTTCACCATCGAAGAAATCTACCGTGCTGTCGCTCAACGGCTGGGGATGGACATCGAAACCTTACAACAAATCATACACGCGAATTTCGCTCAACTATTCCATTGTTAGGCTTAAATGCCTATTTTTGCACCGGCGGAAACAATAAAAAAACAACACGAAACAGATCAATATGGACGAATGGCTGAGTCGGACGGAATTACTTTTAGGAAAAGAGCGACTGGAAAAATTACAACAATCACACGTATTGATTGCCGGACTGGGAGGCGTGGGAGCCTATGCGGCGGAACAACTCTGCCGGGCGGGCATCGGGGAACTGACCCTCATTGACGGCGATGTCGTCGAATTAACCAACAAAAACAGACAACTCCTTGCGCTCGACACCACACTCGGCTGCCCGAAAGCAGAATTGATGGCAGAGCGTTTTCGGAACATCAACCCTGAAATCCGACTTCACCTCATCAACGACTTCATCCGCGACGATCGAATGGTCGAAGTGCTGCAAATGGCAAAATACGACTACATCGTAGATGCCATTGACACATTAGCCCCCAAAATCTTTCTCATCTACCACAGCCTGCAAATGGGCTTGCCGATCGTTTCTTCGATGGGATCGGGCGGAAAATTAGACCCTTCCAAAATAGAGATCGCCGACATTTCTAAAAGCTACAATTGCAACCTCGCCCGGATGCTCCGGAAACGCCTCCACAAATTGGGGATCTTCGAGGGCGTAAAAGTCGTCTTTTCCTCCGAACTAACCGACCCCAATGCCATCATTCTATCCGAAGGACAGAACAAAAAATCCAACGTGGGCACCATCTCCTATATGCCTCCTATTTTTGGTTGCTTTATCGCTTCTGTCGTCATACGGGAACTCATCGCCCGCTAATCCCAACTCCCTATTTCACAGATCTTTCACCCATCAATCGATCCTTCCCATTTCCTTTCCCCATTGACGGCAACGTCATCGCCCTCTTATCTATCCCATCCAATGAATATCTCCCGCTTCTAAAACGTTTACACATTGCCTCCCGTTGCGCTTTATAGCAAATTTAGATGCATTTTAGAGTCACTCTGTGCAAGTGATGCCACTGAGATGACGAGGAGTTTTTGTGTCGAAAAACTATTCCTGTCCTGAAAAGAGGGTAGCGGGATACTCATTTCCCTTTCTTTGAAAAAACACCTCCTACGAAATTTATTTTGTAGGCGAATGAGGGATAAAACCCGCTCTATGGTAGTGATTTGAAAATCAGATTTTAGCGAATCCTTAAATAAGTCTTCTTATTTTGCCTTTTATTAAAATTTAGCTATCTTTGCCCGTGCTTACTATGTGAGGAGAATCAAATAGTTCCGTTATAAAAAAACGGACGATTAAATGAGTCGTTTCCTTCTTTATTTTTTTCTTTTCTTTTCTCCTTTAACTTTCATTGAATCAACTTCTTTCACTTTTTCTGTTTCTTCTATTTTTGCTGCTTTTAATGCCAAATTAATCGTCCCTTTTTTATGGGCGTATTTATTCTTTTGAATAAAGCGTATCACCTCTTTCCCCTTCCTCTTTTTTTTCATCTACTATCTCTTTGTCTTTCTTCATTTTGCAACAGTGCATTGAAGATTTTGGACGTAAAAGAGTCTCCCGGTGGCGTCGCCGTGGGTTGCTACACATATAGGATAATAGACCGAATGTGAATCGGAAAGATCAGAACGATCCTTCCGGTGGGGAAACCTCCGAAGGCAACGTCGCTGCAGTGGACTGGGAGTGGAAGTTCGATTCTTCCGGCAGCGACTATACACTTCAATATGATTCATATTGAAGTGTTTGATCACTCATTTTCTTGTAAATATAAAAGGAAATGACTATCTTTGTTTAGTATAAATATCATATAATGGGACGAGCTAAAACCAATACAACCAACAAAGATCATTCCGCCAATGATAAGCAGACAGATAAAAATGCTTGTCGTGGTAAAATTGTTTTGAAGAAAATCAAGACAGAGGATTTGCAAAAAACTCGCATCGCTTCTTATGGCTACCTTCTCTAACGGTTCAGCCTATTACGATTTTCGTAGTGTTGGTCAAAAGAAGGAAGTAAACGA
>JAVXFZ010000088.1:0-10308 GCA_036657595.1 Odoribacter sp.
CGCCTCCAAATTAGTCTTTTTATGATTAAAAACAAATAAATAATCACAATTAATCAATATTCTAATATTCCCATATCCAATTCCAGTTTAGGATATAAAACGTAAAAATGTCATTTATAAAAAAAACGTTTCTGCCTAACATACAATTAAACAGAAACGTCAACAACTTTTAAACATTTATTAATCCTCTATCAGTGTTATATCCATCGGTGGAAGCGGCAAATTCCAAGAAGCAATCTCCGCTTTACAACGATCGACCATTTCTTGTGTCAGATCCATCTGATATTTCCCATAATCATTTATTTCTAACGAAATAGGTTTGAGAAAACCCCATTTTGTAAAGAAATCAGTCAAATCCATTTTGCTGACTTTACAACACTGTTTGACAAAATTCAATTGAAAGGTTGCCACATTTTTCCAAGGATCCAATCCCTTCATTTCTTCTGCGCTGTTACGAAGAGCTTCGTAAAGATCAGCATAAAAATCAGAGTGCCCATTTTGTGAAAAATAAAGCTGCAACTGCCAAAACGGAACCAGTCTGTTAAAAACATCCCCATCCTCCAAATAAGACAATTGACCGTCTATAATACTCTTCCTTGCCTTTTCATAACTTTTTTGTTCACTCAGACGACTTCTATTACCGAAACGAGTCGTCACATAAAGGGTTACAATATTATTGCTCACTTCTCCCAAACCTCCCCAATTCAAATAAGGGCGCAGTTGATGCACGTGTCCCACCTCGTGATTGAATCCCCAGCAAGGATCACCCTTAATCACACTTTCAGGATTCACCACCATTGACATTGCATATCCAGGTTGCGCACCCATATAAGCTACCCCGTCGCCATCACGGAACATATAATAATTATAGTTAACACGTGCCAAAATACGGTTATCAAAGACTTTATTATATTTTTTTAAACCGATGAATTGATGTTGTAAATACACCATCGAATCATAATTTGCTAATAATTCAACCCCTTTACCTGCCGCATATTTTTGACAAGCCTTCACAGGATAGACAATTTGGATGTTCCGACCTTTTCCGTCGATTACAGGATAGACAGAATGAGCAAGAAGAGAATCCCATTCTGCATTTGAATTCCGCGTCACATCAAAATAACCGTTCACCGGATCGTTGACAAAATGTACGCTGATTTTAGATTCCACTTCCGGGGTTTCAGAATAATAGTCTACATAAGCCAATCCGTCCTCTTCAATTGCCAGCACATTTACTCCATTTTGCAACGGATACACCTTTTTATGAATTCCCCAACCGTTCGGATCTTTGGTTGGATCAGTGCCTTCTGGAGCGTGGCGTTCCCAATTGGGCACAACAATATTCACTTTCTTATCATTTTTGATTCCATTAACCAAAATCGTCTGTTCACCTTTTTTCAACACAACACCGGTCACTCCCTCATAATTGCTGTAACCACTCCCAATGTGTAATTTACTTCCAAGAATTTCAGGTTTCAGATAAGCTTTATAGGCTGCCAAGCGATAATCAAATTTATATTGCTTATTATACATAGCCATCGCAGCTGCTTTCAAATCGGCATTCTGCATCGCATTGATTTTTTTCTTAGAAATTCGAGCTTTTAAACCGTTTGCCATTGGATCCGAAAAAATACGAAGATCATTTTCAAGGGAAACCGTTTTTTGCATTCCACAAGAAGATACACATATTGCTATGCCCATCATTACCGATAATAGTTTCATTTTATTCATAAACAATTTAAATTAATACATCATCTTTGTTTTTCCATCAAAATCATACATCTAAAAATGAACACATCATTCTGATGAAACAAAATACAATAGGAAGATTTGAAAAAATGAAGTCAGTCAGAAAACTAACTTCATTTTTTATTGGACCATTCCTCATCGAATAAATTTATTTTCTCGTAATAGAAAATGCTGTTATTGCATCTGTAAGATAAATAGCAGAAGTTCCTTTGTACCAAAAAAATGCAACAGTCACATCAGAGGCAATCGAAAGAGTCGAACCATTCTCTTGTAGTGGACAATTACTGGTATAGTAAGCACCCAATGGCTGCGTACTTTCCTTTCTCCAGACAAATTTTCCATTCAAAGGTCCTCGCCCATCCTTAAAATCATATTGCCCAAATGAATATCCTGAATCTGCACCCATAATTTCTATTGCCCCTTTTGTATATCGCAATTTGCCTATCCAATTGGTATTACCTCTCATTTTATCAAATAAGTAATATTTCCCAAAATTAGTGGCAAACTCCGCATCCGTACTACCCGCAGACAAGGTAATCGGAAAAGTACCAGCTCCCATTTTTAAATCAGCAGCCCCTAACCATTTCCGATACCCTTCATTCTTCACAATTGTCAACTGACTCTTAATCTCTTTTATAAACGGATATTGATCCACAGCAACGACCTTGATTTCAAAAATCGAATTTTCTTTCCATTCCCTAAAAACGAGTGCCTCAAAAGACACCGTTCCTTTAGTATCCCCAGCCTTGATGGTCACTGTTTTATTTTTGAAGTCAAAATGTTTGCCTTCCACAGCTGTTTTTTCTATCGTCTCAAGATGTAAGGTAATATCATAATCCAATGCTTCAGGAATACAAACAGGGATGCTATTAGTTCCAGAACCTTCTGTTGTATTATAATTAGATAGGAAATAAGGAAAATCATCATTTACCATCACAACCTTCAAAGGAGTCTTCACTAATTCAGCACCGATTGCTGATTTTAAGATAAGAGAAAATTCCTTGTTAAATAAATCCTTATTGTTTATAAATACCAAATCGACTACTTTTTCCTTTTCTCCGGCAGCAAATGTAAGCGTTTTTGCCGACAAACGATAATCCACATCTAATACTGCATTTCCATTCCCTTCGACAGGTGCAATATCCACCACAACAGGATCTTCCGTTACAGAAGGTGCGTGATCCAAAACGACAGCCACCTCGATTGTTTTTCCCTCAGTATCTTTCAAATCTGATACTTTAAATCTAGCTGTCTTTATAACTTCCTCACTCACGATTGCCACCCTGCAAGCAGACTTCATTTTACCAATCGTAAGATTTCCACCGGAAACAGTAACCACAGAAAGTGAAAAAATCCGGTCATAATTCACTACTTTATCATCTGTGGGGATCAACTCCACATAAAGCATTTCATCTCCCGGATTCACCGTAATCTTTTTTGAAGCCAATTCAAAATGCTGGTATTCCTTGGCAGAACTATCTGCAACAGCGATCTCAACAGTGGCAGTCGAAAGAACAGCACCCGTAATTTTCAATGGGATCCGACAAGTGGATTTATACTCCTCTGTCGTCACTGCCGATTCATAAGTTGTCCACTCCATTTTCTCAAACTCTATGAAAGAGTTACTGGTAATAGCCAAACGGAAAGTCTGCTGAGTGCCTGATTTTACACCCCCTCCGTAGACTGTTTTAATGCTCAAATCAACCGTTTTATCTTTAATCGCTTTCCCCGGATCAAGTATATCCACATTTACATACCCCGTAGTTTCTCCTGCCGGAATATTAATCACCTTTTCTTCCAACATAAAATCAATCCCTTCTTCGGCTACCGTATCCCGATCGGAAACAATCGGAGCTACGCTCACTCTGACCATCGCCTCCGCAGCTTTTTCCAGTACAACCGGAATCTGAACCTTCCCGCCATTACGCAAAACAGTACGTCCTGCTTCTCCAAAAGCCACCCCTACCTTAATAATTTGGTCTCCACCTTCAGAACTCTGCTGATTATCATCATCGTCACACGCCATCAGTCCCATTACCAGAACAAACGACATAAAAAAATATTTTACTGCTCTCATATCTTTCATATTTTAGTCAATTTTTGAAAATCATTATTTCAACCAGCCGTGTAATGTCAATTCAGCCAAACTTGCCGCATTGCTGCCACTACCTTGAACAATCTTCACTTTTACATAGTGTGCCGTAGGATAGTTATCTGTCCAATTGATTGTCTGTCGCCGCTCTGCTGTATTCGTACTGAATACCAATGTCTTCTGCAATATCCAAGTAGCCTTTTTCCAGTCTTCCGCCTCCGTCGTGTACACTTCCACCCTCTTCGTATCTGCATTATTGACACGTCTGACCAATTCCAGCCACGTCAACACATAGTCACTATTGAGATCAATAATCGCTTCACACGGAATCTCCATAGCCGGCACGCCCGCCCATTGATTATGCCAAAAAGTGCTCTCCTCATTATCAATCAGTTTCCTTGCAGTTGCCGGACCATCTTGCACCGCTTCTTCTGATGAAACATAAGCCACCGCCCAAGCGCCCTTATTCAAACGGAACGTCATAGACAGACTTGTCTGAACTCCTGCGGTTGCCCCCAAAACATCCTTTAGCCTCAAAGCTATTTCCGAACGTTTCTGTAATACAGGAGCTATCACATTCAATGTAATATTTGCTTTCAATTGTCCGGCAGGAATCATCAGTGTTTCTGTTTCCGGGGTGAATATTTTAGCATTCGCACTTTCAACCGTAAAACTAACATTATGGGCTAAAGCCTTTTCCAAACTCACTGCAACAACATATTTTTTATCAGTCGACAAGACATCGTATGTAGGTGCTGCAAATAATAACTTAGTATCACAATCCCAAATCGTCACCTCACAAGTTCCTCCATCTATGGAAATCTTTGGATTACTGCACATTTCGATTGCCAATGCCACTGTACGGTCGTCATTGACTGTCGAAGAATATTTCGGCTTAAATGCCAACATCACACTATCCTGTCCGGCAGGAATAACGACACTTTTTTCAAGGGTAAAATCACTACCTTCAAGAGCCGTACCTCCTTCCTGTAACTTCACTTTAACTTCGACATCCTCGCTCAAGGCTTGAGTGAGACGAATGGGCAACAACAACAAATTTTCCGTTTCTACCACCGTCACTTGAGCTTTTCCAAAACTCAAACCGGTATCATCATCTTTGATTATCATCAAAGAATTACTACGGGTAGTCAATTTTTGGGCTCCCTGAACTTCCGTTATCTCCCAAATCAAAACCAGATCTTCACTGTTATAATTATTATTAATTGTACGAATGATTAATTTTGCAGTATCCATTTTAGCGGAAAGTTCAAAATTAGTAGCGGAAAGGAGCTCATAATCACGACCTTCAATAGCTGTCCCACCCACTTGCTTCACGCTAAAACGAACGGTTTTACCTGACGGAGTTCCCTCTAAATAAATCGGTAAACAAACAGTTTCGTTTGATTCATAACACCGTTTCTCTCTATTCAGAAAAACCACCGCACATTGACTTTCATCGTCAATGATATAAATACGGCACCGAGAAGGTTCAACAACACCTCCACCGCCGGCTTCTATGATACGTAAATCTATATAACGTGTCGGATCCACAGAACGATTATCTATCAATTCTATTTCAGCATACACCAACGATTCGCCTTTCTTTACCGGAATACGTGTAGATGCCAAAATATAATCCTTTCCTTCTGTCATATTATTTTCCAAAGCTGCTGCTACTTCCAATGTATAATCAGCAGGAGCGGGAAGCGACAGATGAATACCTACTTTTATATTTCCAACAGTTTCCATCTCATTAAAAAGCGTATCGCTAAAACAGGCTTCCCCCGGAACTAATACACTTCCGGCAGATGAATCATCGTCTTTACAGGATACAAAAAATAATGCTCCCAATAATAAATACAAATATCTTCTTTTCATACCTTCAAGTTTAAAACACCCCACTACTATGGTTTCACATCTATACGGAAACGGCAACTGACACTAAGACCCTCCTTATTTTCAGCCCGAACCATCACCGTTGTATATCCTGCCCGCTCTGCCCTCAAGCGCAAATAGACACCATCGCTTTGAGCAAAACATACCCCACTATTATTATTTTCAACATTGAAAATCAATGCCTCGTTGTGCAATTCCTTAAAATAATCTGCCAAGACAATCTTCTTTTCCTGATACAAAGTCCTTATCGTCTGATCGGGAATAGATTTTAATAATTGAGGTGCTATCTCTTTCCTTTTCACTTCATAAGGAATCTTTACCAAAGTGAAAGCACCATACTCATCTGTCACCTTCAACACCACCTGCTGTACCTCATTCTTATAATCGCCAAACATAGGCTCAAATTTCAAAACAAGTTGCCCCCCCTGCACCTCTATTCTCATCCACGCTAACTGCGGCGACAAACTATAAGTCATTTTCTGACCTTCCGGTTCCACCAACTGATAAGATAATTCAAGCAAAGACATTTCATCTACAAAAGCATTCCCTTCCCAATGAGCTGTCAATACAGGCGGATAATTACGTACCACACTTCCCTGCTGCACTGAAGGTTCCGCGGCATTATTCCAACGATCATATCCGGTCAGCGTATACCGATAAGTCACACCCATTTTCAAATTACGTAACGTATCCCGGAGCAAATCCCCTGCCTTTCCAAAATCAAGGCTATAACTTTTCTCTCCCCCCTTTACAGAAACAGCATCCACCGGTTCCCATTTCAGTTTATAACGGGAAGCCTGTCCATCATCCTCATCTTTTGCCACCATCCATTCCACTATCGTATAATCATCATAAGATGCCACGATCCGCAACTCTGTCAAAGAGGGAGGAATTGGATTCCCCTGTGGTTTCACTGCCATTCCGGCATCTATATATCCCACCCCCAACAAACCGGCATATTTGGGATTATACTGATCTATATTGCGCACAGAACTAAGAAGCCGTCCCCGTAAATCATCCACTGTATATCCCAAACCTTGAAATTTAGACAAAGTTAAGGCTGCTACCCCACTAATATGAGGGCAAGCCATAGAAGTTCCTTGCAACCAAGCATACGAACTACCCATAGTTGTACTAAGAATAGCATATTCACTACCCAAAGAAGACTCCCCTCCGGGAGCTGCAACATCCACCCATTTCCCGTAATTGGAATAGCTGGATTTCGTCAGATCCGGAGCAAAAGCAGATACAGACAAAACTTGTTCCAACGAAGCAGGATAAGCCTTACGATCTGTATTATCATTAGCAGCAGCAAAAATGACTAATCCCCCTCCCATCGGTCCACTTTGCTCACCACTAACCGCATAGCCCGCATTTTTTATAAAATAATTAATGGCATCAGTCATAGAAGCATTTCCTTCATACCCCTGTGTCCAACTGCATTGAGCAATGACTGCCCCGTTGTCGGCAGCATAAACAAAACTTCCCGCTGTGTTCCCTCCCTTACCGGTTCCATCCAAAATTTGGCAAGCCATAATTCGTACTCCCGGCACATCCGCATTTCCTCCTGCAATTCCGCAAACACCAATACCATTTCCATTCATAGCAGCTATCGTTCCGGAAACGTGCGTTCCGTGAGTCATAGAAGTAACTTTACCACTATTACTGACAAAATTATATCCATAAATATCATCAACAAAACCATTTCCGTCATCGTCCACATCCGTAGATCCCTTTAATTCTGCCTGATTCACCCACATATTGGCAGCCAAATCAGGATGATCATACTGAACCCCCTCATCTATAACAGCGACAATCACATTACTCGATCCTGTCTCATATTGCCAAGCCTCATACAAATTAATATCTCCCCCCTTCGTTGAAGGAATTAGTGCTCCTGTATTATGATAATGCCATTGCTCTTTCAAACGTGTATCATTAAACGGAAGTGCCCCTTCTTCTCCCGAAGTTATCTGCAAAGCCTTCCTGCTCGCCATCGCAGCCACATCAATTAACTGATGAATCACCTCCATATAAGCAGGTACAACCTGATAATCTATTCGTGGCAAAACGATTTCTTCCACCTTGTCAACTCCGGATACAGTTTCCAAATCCAGCGTTGCACTACGAGTAGATATCTTCTTTTCAAAATAAACATCATACCACAAATCCAATCCGAAAGCCCGATGACGTTCTTCAAATTTACCGGCAGGCAAGAAAGTACGTTGCATCTGATAAACACCCAATTTGGAATACATCACATCCAAATCATCATTACCGGTAGTCGTAATCCCCGAAGTAGTCGTAACACTCAGATTTCGTGCCGCCTCCTGCGTTAGTTTTACCCGTATATGTCCTTGTTGCACCTCCTTCTCGACAGCCTGTGAAGCATCCATACCCGGAAGAGCCTCCTCCTCCTGCTGACAAGAAAAGAACAAAAAACAAAAGACAATCAAAAAAAGATAATTCTTCATATATTTTGGTATTTATTTTTTACTCTGTCCGCATCATTTTTACACTCTTGAAACTGAAATCTCTCACGTTACCCTGCACAATTTTATCAGGATGATCCTTTTCACACAACAATGCATATATCACATCGCCTATACTCAATTCCCAGTCACACGCTGTATATCCCTTGTTCCATGTCAATGTCACCACCCCATCTTTCGGCTGTTCTTCATCCCATATATACAAGACTATATCTACGTGATTCCATTCTGGTCTACCAAAAGAAGCATCTCTGATGACAGTCTGTTTCATCGGTATAGTCATTCCACCAGTTTTTACATCATACTGGATTGCAATTTTCGCCGTTTTTCCCAAAGCACCCATACCATCAATATTCAACTTCAATACCTTCAGATAATTCTGATTTTCTTCCACTAAATCATCTCCCGCAGAAATAATACAAGTCTTTTCTACTGATTTATCTGTATCAATATAAGTCAACTTATAAGTACCGATCAATTTATCATACAATAGAGCAAAGTCAACGTCTTCATTCATTATAGTCAGCGAATAGGACGTATTTGTCTCTGCCATCGAAGCATTATACACACTGTCAATAGCCAATACAAGACGACGGTCACCATCCAGCAAATCATTATTCTTCACATCAATCGCCAATTGTTGCTCTGTCACACCCGCAGCAAACGTAAGAACCATATTTTCAGGTAAAACGTAATCCTTTCCCTCTTTCGCTGTTGTTGAAGGATCTACCTTCAACTTCACTTTCACTTCTTTCTTAATTTCATTACTCAATACCACTGGAATTTCCACCCTATTGGTATCTTCAAAAACTTTTAATCCGGTTTCCTTAAACGAAGCATATATATCCCGATCATCATTCACAACGATCACATCCACATTATAATTTGTTTTAGATAAAGCAGCTCCATTGATATCCTTCAGACACAATACAAACTTCCGAGTTGCATTAACATCGTCATCATTCACAATGCCAACGGGTACGTAAACCAACGTATCGCCGGCAGGTATCGTAAAATGAACATTATCCAAACTATAATGAACATTCCGTATCGCCGTACTGTCGACAGCTTCTACCAGAAAGGTCACCGCTTGATTGATCGGACGTGTCAATAAAACTGCCAATTGATACTCCCCGCATTCCTCCGCGACAGATTGCAACGTTTCTTTAAATCCCAGTGTAGGAAAACCCTCGTTGCTAACAATAATAATCTTACACGTCAGCATCTCTCCGGACATCGCAGCACCCGATACCTCTACCATCTCCAAAACAACAGTGCGGTCTGGCAACACCTCAAAACAATCTTTTACAAAAAATTCAACATATCCGCCAATCTCTCCTTTAGCGATATGTACTTCATAATTAGCAATCTTATAATCAATGCCTTCCCTCACGCCATCCTCACTTTTGACTGCCACTTTAACAACCACATTCTGCCTTGCAGGAGCAGACAATGTTAACGATATTCGCTGTGGCGAAACATTTTCAAATACCTCCTGACGGGAAGCTCCGAAAGCCACCGTCACTTGCCCACTGTTTACCGAAGCATCGTCATTGTCATCACAAGCAAGCAATACAACAGAAAAAAAAGCAAGCAGGAATATCAATTTAGTATATAACTTCATAATAGTAAAATTTATTACTTAATATTTTGTTTATAACTCCTTAATCCCTCATAAGGTACTTCCATTCCTCCTTCATACACACACAACACCGTATTACCATCCAACGCAATGGCATCCATATACCCCACCCGATATACATAATCTTTAAAAGTTTGACGGGTAAATACATTCTGAGGATTGCTCCATTGCTTCCCCTTATCTGTTGACACGGATACTGTCATACCCATAGAGAAATCAGGTGAATTCTTGATATACATAATTTTTTGTGATTTTATATCCTCTCCCAAAGAAGCAGAAACCACAGAAGGGGAAAAAGTAGCTCCCTTAACCTGTCCGGTAGGAGTGAAATGTACCAATGTTCCATTCCCCGACCATATCGTAGCCCCATCCAATTGGTTACCTCCCTGACCGGTATTTACTTCCAACTCCACCCAATTACCCCAATGGAATCCTCC
>JAVXFZ010000089.1:0-10272 GCA_036657595.1 Odoribacter sp.
TATTTTAATAGATGATGGAATCAATGATGATAAGCTTGATCCATTAGAAATTTGTTTTAATCGTAATCTGAATGATGAAGAAATAAATGTTATTTGTGAACAAGTGAAAGATTTTGAATATAGATCAAAGGAAATAACTGAAAAGTTAGAGTAGGTTATGATAGTGTTTCTTTATTCCATCTTTTATTAGATGAAATTCAAGTAGATAGCAAATGATTTGAATCTTAAATCATTTGCATCGATCATTCTTGTTTTTATGTCATATTTGCTAAGTTTTGTGCTTGTTTATTTCATTGAATTTATCTACTTTCACGACAGAAAAGTAATGAACTGACAAGCTTACTTTAACAACTATTGTCTTATTTAAAACTTGATTATTATGGCAAAAAAAGTAGCTGTCCTGGCAGTGAATCCGGTCAATGGATCCGGATTATTTCAATACCTGGAAATGTTTTTTGAAAATGGCATCTCTTACAAAGTATTTGCGGTGGCTGCAACGAAAGAGATCCGTACAAATTCGGGTATGACGCTGATCGTGAGTGATGTGGTGGCTCGTCTGAAGGGGCACGAAGATGAATATGATGCGTTGGTTTTTGCTTGTGGAGATGCTATTCCGAAATATCAAGAGAATGTAGATGCTTCCTATAATCGGGATATGGTGGAGGTGATCGCTGCCTTTGCCAACAAAGGGAAAATGATGATAGGGCATTGTGGTGCGGCAATGATGTTTGATCTTGCCGGTGTTACAACAGGACAACGGTTAGCCGTTCATCCATTGGCTAAACCCGCTATTCAAAAAGGTATTGCTACCGACGAAAAGATAGAGATCAGCGGGCATTTTTATACAGCTCAGTCTGAAAATTCGATTTGGATGCTGATGCCCCAGCTTCTTGAAGCCTTGAAATAATCCGCTCTGCATTCTGATTCCTTTCTTTAGCTCAGGTATTGTTTGCTTATAAAGTGATAGGCTTGTCTTTATAAAAAGAAAACCGGTGGAGTGATCCGACCGGTTTTCTTTTTGGGTGACAGTTTTATTTTTCTCGGTAGACGACGTCTACGATTTTAGCAAAGTTAGAATAAGTTTGTCCAATGCGGGTCAATTCTCCGTTTAGGCGGGGAACGTTGTAGAAGCTCAGACTGCTGTTATCGTTACCCTGAATACTATTGTCTGTTGTTCCGACAATTAATCTGTATTCCATTTCTTTATAAGATTCCGGTTTATCAAATCGACTTCTAAATAGGTTGAATTTTAATAGGGTAATTTCTTCGCTGTTTTTAAAGGTCAACATTTTATGACAGCTTTTCTCAATTAAATCAAATTCGTATACACAATTATCTGCCGCATAGAACATATAAGGTTCTTGGGAAGCAAATGCGAATATTTTAGCCCGGTCAATGCCAGGAGCATTGGTGGTGTTCAATTCTATGGGGGCAGCTTCTTGTTCAAATACACCGTCAGTGAATTTGATTCCATACACCCAGTATTTTCCGCCGTTGGCATCTTTGAAGAGTGAGTAGGCGGTGGTTCCGGAGCGGCGGACGCTTTCCATATAGAGGAGGGTTTTGTTTAAACCGACTTCGTAGTCAAAATAGCGATTTTGAGATGGATTGGGGATCGGTAAACAACACTCTGTTCCTTCAAAGCCAACAAATCGACCATTGGTGATGTCATAAAACAGAACTGAATTTCCTCTTGAAAATGTATTAGAAGTAGCATCTCCCGCAAAATGAGGTGATACTTTAAATGTTGGTTTCTTCATTGGGATGGGGGTGTTGACAGGAAATTCGTAGGTGAATCCTCCGAAAAAGGAGCCAACATAGGCATCGTTGTTTCCATCGACGATGAGATGGGAAAAATTGGCATATTGAAGATGCTGTGGAGAGCAATTGCCGCTTTTGTCACCAAAACTATAACGCATATCGTATTCCGGTCCGGAAGCAAATGTTTTGGGGTCTAATCGGTAGGCTCCTTTCGGAGTGAAGATTGCTATAATATCGTCATCAGATCCGTTAATTCCACAGTCATATCCTAATTCCAGTGCATTTGTCAGGGCTGGTAGATTTGAATTACTGAGCATATCGTAGGAACGTACATCCCGTTCTTCTGAGATGCGGGAGATCATATCCATCCGCACTCGATTAGAGGTTCCTTCGTTGCATAATACCATCCAGCCTTCGGTAGTTGGTGAATTTATTTTTAATTTGAATGAGGTGGTCGTTTCAAGTTCTGTTCGTTTGTCTTTGACGGTGAGCCAACAAATGTAATTTTTGTGTGGGATTTTCAATAAGATATCCACATTCATTGTAAAGGCAGAGTCCAATACAAAGCGTTTTGCATCGTCATAACTTGCTGGATGTTCCTGTGCAGCTCTGTATATGAAGCTGTAGTTGGGATTATCGGATGTGATTTTCCCATCCTGTGTGGAGGTGATCTCCGGATTGATTCGGAGAGTATCAACATTTCCTAATAGAGCATATTCAGGCTGAATATTTTCGATAGTGATTCCGTTGATGGGAGAGTAGGTATAAGTCCCTTTGTCATCAAAACAGGAACTGAATACGATCGCTGCCATCAAACACCCTATGGTATATTTTAATGTTTTCATTCAGAATAGTTTTTATTGATTATTATTTTCCAATCCACTGTAGTCAATTTTGTATTTACCTGCCAATTGCATTAGTGTCACACCATCGTCTTCGTACATCGGTGTTTTAGCATCGGCGAGTTCTTGAAGATTTATTTGTAAAAGAGAAGCATAATAGGGGAACTTGGGATACAAATTTTCTCCTCCTTGTGTAAGCCAATACCAGTTTGAAGACTTCCAACCTGACAGTTCGTTGATCATACGGAATTTTTTTACGGAAAACGTTCCGAAAGTACTTTGAGCGAACATTGTCCATACGGGTTCTGGTTGAGCCACAAATTCCGAAAACGTAACTTTAAATTTCGTAATATCTATTTTTGTTTTTTCAGCTCCTGTTTCCAGGTCAGGCATCCATAGGCGGAAGTATTGGTTCTCTTCCAGTTTTACTATTAAATTCAGTTTCTCTTTTTGTAGTTTTGCCGTACGCAATAAGACGATGGGAAGATTCACCAACGATTTGCCTGCCGGTATGGTGTATTCTTCTTTCAATGGTTCGTAGTCAACGCCTTCAACGGCTGTACCTCCAATGATTCTTGCTTTGTAGGTTCGGTCATAATTTGCAATATTTCCAAAAACAAGCACATTCACGTATTGAATTCTTTTGGTTACTGATAAAGGATCATTCGCAAAACTGTATTCAACGGAATCTATGTAAGAATAAATACCTGTCGCTTCATTGAAGATGGCAGAATATTTGAAATAAATTCCGGAAGTACCATCCGATTCTCCCTGATAAAGTAGAGAGTCGTTTTCACATCCACATAGCAGGATGGTGAGTATGGTGGTGATATAATATAAACACTTTTTCATTGTATCTACTTTTAAATTAATCTCTGTATTTATTTTCGCTATCAGGGAATGGAGCAACATAGGTGGTTGCACTCATATTTATGAAATTGCCATCCGATCCTGATTTTAGTTTATTGATATTTTTCCGTTTGTAATAAAAAAACAATTGCCCTTCACAGATAAATTCTTTGGTATATTCGGCAGTCAAGCGGGTAGCTATTTTGTCTGATACATTGGTTAGATTACGGTTATTTCTGAGTGTGTTCAGATAGGTGTAACTGTTTGTTTCGTCACATTCTGCTGCAATCAGATAGAGTTCGCTCAAGCGGATCATCGGCATTAGATTGTTGTAAAATAAGGTATCCTCTACGTTTTTATATCTTGTACAAACCATTGTCAAATTGGCATTGGGATCGTTCTCTCCGGAAATGACCGTACTTCTCCACAGAGGATAGTAGCGATAATCTTTTTCTTCTCCTTGAAATAATTCTTTGATCATACCATCTTTGGGGACCAATAGATATTTTCCGGCATTATCCGGGTTGAAATAGTTATTGAAAATACTTCCTCTGGAGCTGTTAAATAAAGAAAATAACACTTCTGTTGAGAATACGCGATCCGGGTTCTTATCGCCATCAGATATACGTCCGGTGAAGGGAAAATAAGTTTCACGATTTGGATCTTCAATGACCATTTTGGCATATTTTAGTGCTTCTGTCTTGTTTTCGCCATACAGCCAAACTCTTGCTTTCAGAGCAAGAACGGCATAGTAGTTCATTCGGAGATTTCGGAAGCGGAAAGTGTTGTCGTCTTCTGAAGTAGCCATTGGACCATTGGCAATGATCGGATCAGATTCTTTTAAATAGTTTTCCGCTATGGATAGGTCGCGAATGATTCGGTTTTGGATAACTGTATCGGCAGGTAACAGAGGACCGGCAGAAACACTTATTTTATCGGAATAAGGGATAGATTTTGCATTTTGGTCAGCTACATAAATAGGACCGAATAGGCGTAGTATATCAAAATGCATCAAAGCGCGAAGCGCATAAGCTTCTCCGACAACCAGCGAATAGTTGTTGCCTTTCAATACCTCTCTATGAACGTCGGCGTTCTCAATGATTTTATTACAATTCAGGATCACTTGATAAGCTGCTTCCCAAGTTGCTTGCAGCCGTTTCTTGCTGTAATCTGTCGTATAATCATAAGATTGTAATTTCTTATAATCTACATCGGTTGCTCTGAGATTGAAACGTTGTGCCATAATTTCTACGTATTCACAACCCAGTGTTGCACCATACAGGGAAGGGGTCATTAATTGAATGTATATTCCGTTTAATGCGGAATGGAATCCTTTTTCGGTGGTGAAAACTTCTTCCTCTGTAACCCGATCGGAGGGTGAAATATCCAACCAATTGTTACAGCTTGACAGCATTATCGTCGTCAGTGCGATAAAAACTATTTTTATATTTATATTCATACGTTTTTAACTTTAAGACATTTCAAATTTTAAAATATTGCAATCATTCTTTGACCTTAGTTAGAATGCAGCAGATATAGAGAATGAAACAGAACGGGCAAAAGGATAATCGATTCCTCGTTCGGTTTTTATACTTCCGACTCTGAAAATGTCATTCATATAAGCATTCAATTTCAGTGATTTGATTTTCCAATTTTTGATTAAATCATTGTCAAATTCATATCCTACACGTACAGATTCCAATGCCAATGAATTATCGTCTTCCACAAAACGGGAGGACATTTGGGTGGATGATGTCAGAGATATACCTTTGTATTTGGATATATCACCCGGTTTTTTCCATCTGTCGTATAAAGCTCGTTTGTCCTGATTATATTGCAATCCACTTTGAGATATGTTTTCTACTTTACTGAATACAGCACTATTGAATGCTTGTCCTCCACAGCGGTAGCGGAAATCAAAATTACAACTGAATCCTTTATAGGTCAATGATGTTCCGAAGACACCTTCCAATTTTGGACGACCGACACCGACTTTTACTTCGTCGTCGAAATTGAAATCAAACGTATAGCCTCCATCTTTTCGATAGAATATTTCTTTTCCGGTTGATGGGTCGATACCGGCAGAGCGAACGGCGTAAAGAGCATTGGGATTTGCTCCGTCAAAATATCTGACTAAATTTTTATTTCGACCGTTTTCGTTAAATTTATCCAGTTTGTTACCGATTTTATCGTAATGTGCTTTTTCTGTCCGGAAATTATAGCGGATCGACCAGATCAGACGATCTTGAGGACGATATATAGGTGAAATAGTCAGTGTTCCGTTCCAACCTTGAGATATTTGTTGTCCCATATTAGTCATTACAGTGGTGACACCCACAGAAGAAGGTACTCCTATGCTGACCAATAAAGGGTCGGTCAGTTTGTTGTAATAGTCGATATTGATACCAACACGATTACCTAAAAAGGTGAGATCCATACCCACATTACGGTCTTTTGTTTTTTGCCATTCCAGATCAGGGTTGCCGAGGCTGTTCAAAAACACTCCCGGTTCAAAATAGTTCATCTGTCCATTTTGGAACGCATAGGTGGTGATGGTTTGATAAGCATTGAAGTTTTGATTTCCGGGATTTCCGATAGAAGCTCTGACTTTGAATAGATTGATCCAATCAACGTTACCTTTGATGAAAGCTTCATTGTGTAAGTTCCAAGCTAATCCGGTAGACCAAGTGTTGGTGTAACGTTTGTTTGTACCGAATACAGACGAACCGCTCACTCGGTAAGTCACATCAAATAAATAGCGGTCGTCATACGAATAGCCGCCGTTCATATAGAAACTGACGGAGCGACTTCTGCTGTCATAGTAGGTAGGTTTTCCGTTCTCCGGGTATCCTTTAGAGAAGGCGGGTGAGTCATAATTACCTTCCGGGAAGCCTTCGACAGAGTAACCGTTGTTTACATTTTCAAGAGAATACATATTTGCTCCTGCAACAGCATTGATACGATGGCGTTCATTTAAAACGATTCCGTAGGTGGCGGTAACCTCCCCTTCATATTGTAAGGATTTGGAATTATTGTAACTTAATTCCCCTCTTTTCAGTCGGTCTGTATGGATATATTTCGTATGTCCCGGTGCGGTGAACAGATCCGATTCGTCAATATTTTTTGTCAAACCAAAACGAGCTCGGATTTTTAATTCGCTCAACGGATTGTATTCTGCACTGAAATTGTTGGTTATACCGAAACTGCGTCCCAATGAGCGACTGTTTAAGCTGGCATTGTAAAGCGGGTTGGCTATTTCTTCTACATTTTTTACATATTCCAGCCATTTGTCAATTCCTCCGTCTGCATTTTCTTTTTTATAATAGGGATTTGCTCCGGCATAATCCGAGAAAGGAACAGTCGGGTTGGAAGAATTATTATAATTGATCGTCAGTTTATTACTGAATAAGAATTGCCCTTTGCGATAGATTAGGTCTAAGTTACCACTGAATATTTCACGTTTTGATTCCTCCATAACGCCTTGTATTCCATTGTAGGTAATACCGATGCCGTAGCGCATAAAGTCATCTCCACCTTCTGCATACAGGGAATGACGATGGTCGAATCCGATTTTTACCGGTTCTGCTAACCAGTAAGTATTCACGCCACTTAGTACATCAGCTTGGCGTTTGTTGTAAAGGAGATCTAATTTTGTTTGTTCAATGCCGTTGTCGTTATTGTATCGTCCCGCCAGTTTCTCGAATTTCAGTTTTTCACTTGAATTCATCAAGTTATAACTGCTTAGATCAGGCATTGAAATATTGAAGTTACCATTGTATGATACCCGTAAGGTTCCTTTTTCCGGTTTCTTTGTTTCGACGACGACGACACCGTTGGCGGCTTTAGAACCGTAAATAGCTGTTGAGGCAGCATCTTTCAGGATGGTGATAGAGGCAACACGATCCATATCCATATCCATAATGGTGCGCAAGGTGGATTCAAATCCGTCGAGGATAAATAGGGGTTGATTCGGGTCTACACTCAATTCATCCCTTAATCCTACGATACTACTTTTTCCTCGTATTTCAAGGTCGGGTAGACGGTTCGGATCAGAACCGAATTCGTTGTTTTCCAATACGGCAAAAGCCGGATCTAAGCTTTTTAAACTCTGAATGATGTTCTGGTTGCCTATCATTTTCAGTTCTTTTGCCGTATAGGTGGTGGCGGAGCCGGTGAAGCTTTCTTTTTTACGTTGATAGATACCGGTTACGACCACTTCTTTCATATTTTCAGCTTCTTCCTGCATAACCACTTTCAGGTCTTTGGTATCTTTGACCGAAATTTCTTTTTTCTCCATTCCTATAAAAGAGAAAACAAGAATTTGATTATTTAAAGAAGTCAATTCTATGGAGAAATTTCCGTTTACATCAGAGGCTACACCTATTTGAGTTCCTTTGATCAGGATGGTAACACCCGGTAGTCCGTTGCCGGAGGGATCGGTTACTTTTCCTTTAATGGTGTTCTTTTGCTGAGGAACAGCCACATTGGTAGCCGGAAGTTTAGCTGCCGGTGTGATGATAACGGTGTTTTCAATAATTTTGTATGACAATCCGCTTCCCGCTAAACATTTGTTTAACACCTGATCCAGTTCTGCACCGGAGAAATTGATGTCCAAGTTTTTAATGTTGCTTACTTTTTGGTCATTGAACAAAAAGGCGATGCCCGTTTGTCGTTCCAATTCTTTAGCTACTTCTCTAAAGGAAGCATTTGACATTCTTATCGTTACTTCCTGTGAAAAGGCTTTCGCGGGAAGCTGAAAGGATGTCACACACACCAATAGAAAAATGAATTTCATTTTGAAAGCCATTTTTAACAAATACCTTCCGTCAAGAAGGTAATTCTTTCCATTTTTTTTCATAAATTTGGTTTGAATTAAACTTAGTTTTATTCGACACTTGTGTTTCGGGCAATTGATGTCGCCACATCAGTTGCCCTCTTTTTATTTACTGATAAAAATCGTATCTCCCTGTTGGTGGAAGTGAGCGGTTTCAGTGGTTTCCAGCATCACGAGCATCTGATCCAGATTATCGTAACGTTTTAGATTCCCAGTGAAAGTTGAATGCATTACTTCTTCGTCGCTGAATACGACTTTTACGTCATACCAGCGTACCAAGGTGTTCATCATTTCTTCCAGACTTTGGTTTTCAAAAATGAAACGTCCTTCTTTCCAACTTGTATATAATTGTACATCTACTTGTTTCTTTTCCATTTCTCCTGAACCGGAATGAATTATTCCTTGTTCTTGCGGGTGGAGGATTAATTCTTTTTCTTGGCTTGAAAGTTTCACACTCCCTTCTACCAATGTAGTGTAAATATTGGCTTCATCTTTATAGGCTCGGGCATTGAAAGAGGTTCCCAATACTTCTATTTCTTTGTTTCCAAAGTCTATAATGAAGGGCATTTTGCTGTTTTTTGTTACTTCAAAATAAGCTTCACCTTCCAGATAAACCCGTCGTTCTTTTCCGCAGAAGTAAGTGGGATATTTGATGTAACTTTCAGAGTTTAACCATACCTGTGTTCCGTCCGACAGTAATAACTGAAATTCACCTTTACGTGGCACTTGTAGTTGGTTATAAGTGAGTTTTTCGCTTGTCTCTCCGGATGTATAGCTGACTCCTGTGCCCGATGCGTTCACCGTGGTTCCGTCATCCTGAATGAGTGTGTCCGTCATATTTTTACGAAATTCCATTTGCTCTCCATTTGCCAATGTCAGTATAGCGTGGCTTTCTCCCGCTGCGATCAGCGGTTGGGCAGTGGGAAAAGTCGGTTCGGCAGATTGCTTGTAAAAGGCTATTTGAAAACTGATGATTAAGATAATACTGGCTGCTATGGCGATGATGATGCGTTGTGATTTTCGGTAGGATAGGTATTTTTGTTGTCGCTTATTGAATTTATGATAAGCTTTTTCGACGTCACATAATTGTTCGGCAATCATTTTTTTTTCTATAAATGTTTGATTGCTCATTTTTTCAAATAAACGTTGGCGTTCTTCTGAACTCTTACACCAATTTTCAAGTTCTTCTCTATCGCTTGCTGATAGATCGCCTGATATGTGTTTATATATAAGTTCGGCTATACGAAAAATTCCTATTGCTTCCATTTTCTTTGCTTTAATGTAAGGAGAACGTTGAGCTTTCGGAAAAGTGTCACGAAAAGGGATAACTTTTTTAGTTTATAAAAAGAAACGGGAACAGATAGATTAAATTTTTAAGTTTTTCTTGTAATATTTTTTTGCCTCTTTTTCTGTGCGACTTGACGGCATCTTCTGTCAGTTGGAGCATTTCAGATATTTCCGTGTTATTATGTCCGAGTAGCACCAATTTGTAAACTTCCTGTGTTTGTTCCGGAAGTGTGTGAATAGCTTTTTTTAATAGAATATATGTTTCTTCTTCCAGCATCTGGTTCAGAAAAAATTCTACTTCTTTTTCTAAATTCTCTTCTTGGATGTATTGGTCTTGTATTTTCTCGTGTCGCAATATGTCAAAACATCGGTTGCGAACGGAGATATAAAGGAAAGATCTCAGGAGGATAGTATTTTCAATGTATATTTTTTTAAACCAAAAGTTATACAACACGTCTTGCACTACATCTTCTGCTGCCTCTGAATGGTTTAGATATTTAGTAGCAAAGGAGGTCAGAGAAAAAAAGTAGCGATGAAATAACAGTTTATAGGCACTGTCATCACCTTGACTTAAAGATTTTAGCCATATTTTGTCTTCTTGGTTGTCCAATTGCTGAATTATTAAATGTAATAACGGATAATTCCAAAAGCGTATTTGTAACTTACATTTGTGACACTGTACAAATATATATAAAAATT
>JAVXFZ010000090.1:0-9803 GCA_036657595.1 Odoribacter sp.
TTATAGACCTAAATGATTCAAAAAAATCTGAAATAGCTTAGGTTCCAATAATATGGGAAATATTAATCCGAAGACGGCACCATAGAAATGGGCATTGTGATTGATATTATCGCCTCCTTGTTTCGCCATATACTGACAATAAGCCAAGAAAAGAACTCCGAATAAAATGCCGGGGATGGGTATAATAGCAAACAGCAAGATTTTAGACCAAGGATTCAGAAAAATAGCAGCAAATAAAACGGCAGAAACGGCACCGGACGCTCCAATGGAACTATACCACGAAGCATTGCGGTAACGAATCAAATCGGAAATAGAGGCCACAATGATTCCTCCGAAATAAAGCACCAAGAATGCCCAGCTTTCAAAGTCCATCATTTGAAAAGATTTTTCAATAAATTGTCCGAATGACCAAAAAGTGAACATATTGATAAAAAGGTGCATCCAATCGGCGTGGATAAATCCGTGTGTAATAACCCGATACCATTCCCGTTGATGCACTACCCGATAGGGGGATAACGACAATTTATTAAAAAGTTGTCTATTGTTAAAGCAGACCATTGATAGGGCTACAGTAGCGGCAATGATAATATAAGTGAACATAAAGGTCTATTTTAAAGTGATGTCAAAGGATTATCTTATAAATTCTACCTACACTCTCCCACTAACAGTAAAGCCCTGTCTATTGTTGACCTATTGATTATTAAATCGAATACTCAGCAATTGATAGATCAATTTAGCTGCGAGAAAATCCGGTGCTTTATTGATTTGATTCGGACATAATTCCACCACATCAAAGCCAACGATATTGTGTCGTGCATTAATCAGTTTCAAAAAGGTGATAATTTCTCGATAAGTTAATCCATCGGGTTCCGGTGTACCTGTTGAAGGCATATAAGCCGGATCAAGGACATCCAAATCAATGGTGATATATACGTTGTCGTTTAGCTTTTGCGAAACTTCATACATCCAGGTCGATGACTCGTGTATTTCGTGAGCATAAAAGATACGGCTGGGGTCAATGTTATGCTTTTCTTCTGTTGCCGTACTGCGAATACCTACTTGTGCAACGTTAGCAACTTCCTTACCGCGTGCCATAACACAGGCGTGATTACAAGGCGAGCCCTCATATTCATCGCGCATATCCGAGTGAGCATCTAATTGAAGAATAGAAAAATTGTCATAATGTTTGGCGATGGCTCTAAATGCACCAATACTAACCGAGTGTTCGCCACCGATCAGGACAGGGAATTTTTTATCTGCCAAGATCAGATTCATCCGTCGTTCCACTTCTTTTGCCATTGTCTCAGGTGAAGAATTTTCACCGACTTCTTCCAGTGTACTTATTCCGTGAGTAAATACTTCCGAGTCTGTTTCAATGTCATAAAATTCTAAATAAGGAGAAGCTTCTAAAATAGCCTGCGGACCTTTGTCTGCGCCTTTGAGCCAAGTGCTCGTACCATCATAAGGAACAGGTAAAATGGCAATTTCTGCCTGTTCATAGTTCGTGTATTTCTCTTCAAAATCTCCGTAAAGTAGTTTTTCCATAACTATAAAATCTGATCCGATGAATTTTTTACAAATCTATGGTTATTTCACTGTATATTAAAGCGACAACGATGAAATTTATTTAAAAAATAAAAAGATTTTGCTTGTGGTGATTTTTATGATTGTTTTTTCGTCAACTTCATCATATCTTCTATTGTTTTTTCTTTATCAATATGAAGCAAAACGCGATCTTTCATAATCCATTCGCCGTTGACCATAGAAGAACGGACATTTTTACTATTCATTGCATAGACAATGGCAGAATATTCATTATAAATGGGAATCATATTAGATGAATGAGCGTGGACAAAGATCAGATCGGCACTTTTACCGATTTCCAATGATCCGGTGATGTCACCTAAACCCAACGCGCGGGCACCATTGATCGTTGCCATTTGGAGAGTTTGCTGAGCATTTCCGGCTTCCGGATCGTTGTGTATCGCTTTGGGAAGAAGGGCTGCAAAACGCATTTCTTCGACCATATCTAAGGTATTATTACTGGCACTCCCATCTGTTCCAATCCCCACAGTAATACCGGCTTTCAGATAACTATCTGTATCAGCTATTCCACTTGCTAATTTGAGATTACTCTTCGGACAATGGGCGATAGCCGTATGTGTTTGAGCCAGCAGTTCGATCTCGTGTGGCGATAGCCATACGCAATGAGCGGCAATGACATTTTTGTCAAGCAGACCGATCGAATGGAGATATTCGGCTGGTGGCATACCTGTCTGAGCTGTGATGTCCGCTACTTCTTTCCGTGTTTCAGAAAGATGAATCTGGAGTAATGTATTGTATTTATCTGCTAATTGTTTGGCTTTTTGTAGCGTTCCTTTTGAACAAGTATATGGAGAATGTGCGCATACGGAAGGGTGAATAATCGAATCGCCCTGCCATTGACGAATCAGTGATTCGCAACGGGCTACTCCCTCGTCAACATTCCGGAAACTGGGAGTAGGAAAATCAATCAGCGCTTCGCTCATTACTCCTCGGATGCCTGCTATTTTGGCTTCTTCGGCGATGATGTCTTCAAAGAAATACATATCATTGAAACAAGTCGTTCCCGATTTGATCATTTCCACAAAAGCCAGCCTCGTCGCAATCCTGACATATTCCGGCTTCACCAGACGGGCTTCTGCCGGGAAGATATATTCGGTGAGCCATTCATACAGAGGAAGATCATCGGCATATCCCCGTAACATAGTCATCGGCACGTGTGTATGTGTGTTGACAAAACCGGGCATAACGAACATTCCTTGTGCGTCAGTTGTTTCCGCTTCAGTGTCCTGAATCTCTTGGGCAGTGATTTCCTTGATTTTTCCATTCTCAATCAAGATACTTCCTGCCGGTATAATATCCATACCGGGATTCAGGGTGATAATATGCGCATTACGAATGATTTTTCTGACAGTCATACTCTTTGATATTTTTCTATTTCTGACAAAATTAGTTATTTGCTCTAAAATGACAATTTTTTGATTCTTATTTATTCATATAACCGAATCGTGTACTCTTACGTACATTGGTGAGGCGAGAAAGATAAACCTGATAGGCTAATATATGACTTCTGAACCAATCAAAGACGGATTACCATTACCCGGGCGTAATTGGGCGATGGGCGTAGTCGCTTTGGGAATGGCGGTAGCTGTTCTTGATGGTGCGATTGCTAACGTTGCTTTGCCCACTATCGCCCGTGATTTGCGAGTTAGTCCGGCAACCTCTATTTGGGTAGTCAATGCTTTTCAATTAGCGATGACGATTTCCTTATTGGTTTTTTCCTCTTTGGGTGATCTTTGGGGGTATAAGCGGGTATTTGTTCTTGGGCTACTGATGTTCAGTATCACTTCTTTGATTTGTGCTTTGTCCGATTCTTTTGTAACCTTAGTTATTGCCAGAGGATTACAAGGATTTAGTGCTGCTGCGATCATCAGCGTCAATACAGCCCTTTTGAGAATCATTTTCCCCTTGCATCTACTGCCACGGGGTATGGGCATCAATGCATTGATCATTGCAGTGGCGGCAGCAGCAGGTCCGACCGTCGCGGCAGGTATTCTTGCCATTGCCAACTGGCCTTGGCTTTTTGCCATTAACGTACCTATTGGCTTACTGGCTTTAGGGTTGAGTATAAAATTCCTACCGAAGAATCCGGTAAAAGTTACCGGGCAGCGTTTTGATGTCACCGGTGCTATTTTGAATGCCCTGACGTTCGGGCTTTTGATCTGTGTGATTGATGGATTTGCCCATCATCTTCGTGGATATATATTATATCCGGGTATTGTGGCGATGTTATTGATAGGATGGTTCTTTATTCGCCGCCAACTTCATCATCCTTATCCGCTTTTGCCGGTTGATTTATTGCATAATCGTATATTCACCTTATCCTTGCTGACTTCTGTTTTTTCGTTTATCGCACAAATGCTGGCATTAGTGTCCATTCCTTTCTTCTTTCAACGGGTATTACATTTTAACGAAGTACTCACCGGTCTACTGCTCACTCCGTGGCCTTTAGCAACTATGGTCGCAGCTCCTTTGGCAGGTAGGCTGATAGGGCGGGTGAATGCGGGAATATTAAGCTCCGTAGGTTTATTGATTTTTGGTATTTCACTGTTTTTATTGGCAACAATGCCGGCAGATCCGACACATATAGACATTATCTGGCGGATGGTCTTGAGCGGCATAGGCTTTGGAACCTTCCTGACTCCCAATAATAATACAATCATCACCTCTGCTCCCGAAGATCGGAGTGGAGGGGCAAGCGGTATGTTAGGGATGGCACGTATCTTAGGGCAAACCATAGGTGCTGCTCTCGCTGCTGTAATGTTTGCCTCCTTCCCCGCTCACAGTATGCACTATTCGCTATTTCTGGGTACAGTAATTATTGCAATAGCAATAATAATCAGTATGACAAGGATCAAAGGAATCCCTCGAAACCAATAACATCAATCCAATTTCAAAACAGCTAAAAATGCTTTCTGTGGAACTTCGACGTTACCGATTTGCTTCATTCGTTTCTTCCCTTTCTTTTGCTTTTCGAGTAATTTCCGTTTCCGGGAAATATCGCCACCATAACATTTGGCGGTCACATCTTTCCGAACAGCCTTGATCGTTTCGCGTGAAATAATTTTAGCACCGATAGCAGCCTGAATCGCAATATCGAACTGTTGACGTGGAATCAATTCTTTCAGTTTCTCACAAATTCGCTTTCCGAAACTGTACGCATTATCGAAATGGATCAGTGCCGACAGAGCATCAACTGATTCTCCATTGAGTAGAATATCCAGTTTAATTAGATTACCATTCCGGTAGCCAATTTGAAAATAATCGAAAGAAGCATAACCTTTTGTAATACTTTTCAGCTTATCGTAAAAGTCAAATACGATTTCACCCAGTGGCATTTCATAAGTAATTTCAATACGATTGCCGGTGGTGTAATGTTGTCGGATTAGGACGCCCCGTTTACCGAGACAAAGTGTCATAATCTGACCGATATATTCCGTCGGGGTAATGATCTGTGCGTTGATATATGGTTCTTCGATAAAATCAAGGGCACTGGGATCAGGCATATCCGATGGATTATGCATTTCATATACTTCTCCCTTAGTGGTATGGGCAATATACATCACATTCGGCACCGTCGTGATGACATCCATATCAAATTCACGATCCAGCCGTTCTTGAATAATCTCCATGTGGAGCATACCTAAGAATCCGCAACGGAAACCGAATCCGAGTGCTGCCGACGATTCCGGCTCAAAAGTCAGAGAAGCATCATTTAATTGTAATTTTTCAATGGAGGCGCGCAAGTCTTCGTAATCTTCCGAATCAATCGGGTAAATACCTGCGAACACCATCGGCTTTACCTCTTCAAAACCATCAATCGCAACATCGCAAGGGCATTTCACTTGTGTGATGGTATCTCCTACTTTCACTTCCGATGAGGTTTTAATGCCTGATATAATATAGCCTACATCTCCGGTTTTTAATTCACTGCGAGGCTCCGGTTTCAGTCGCAACACACCTACCTCGTCCGCTAAATATTCTTTACCTGTATTGACAAACTTGACGTTATCTCCTGTTTTTAAGCTACCGTTGACAATTCGGCAATAGGTGATGATTCCTCGAAAAGAGTTAAACTCCGAGTCAAAGATCAACGCCTGCAAAGGTTGATTGGGATAACCGACCGGATGTGGGACTTTTTCTACAATAGTTTCCAGAATCTTGTCTACGCCCAATCCTGTTTTTCCGCTGGCTTCCAGAATATCTTCCCGTTTGCAGCCGACTAATTCGACGATTTGATCCTTCACCTCTTCCGGCATAGCGTTCGGCATATCCATCTTATTTAGGATGGGTATGATTTCCAGATTATTGTCTATGGCAAGATAAAGGTTAGAAATTGTTTGCGCCTGTATGCCTTGAGTTGCATCGACAATCAACAAAGCACCTTCGCAAGCAGCGATGGAACGTGACACCTCATACGAGAAATCGACGTGTCCCGGAGTGTCCAACAGATTTAATATATACTTCTTCCCTTTATACTGATAGTCCATCTGGATCGCGTGGCTTTTAATCGTAATGCCTCGTTCTCGTTCCAGATCCATATTGTCAAGTACTTGTGCCTGCAAATCTTTCCCCACGACCGTTCCGGTATATTCCAATAAACGATCGGCTAACGTACTTTTACCGTGATCGATATGCGCTATAATACAAAAGTTACGGATATTTTCCATTTGTCAATTTTCGAGTTTTAAATCAAGTTACAAAGATACGAAAATACTCTAAAAATTTATTCCTTGTACCGTTTATTCCTTCGGGATCATTTCGTGTTTCTGTTTTGTACACAACTTAACACAGTGGATGATGATGAAATATACCGTTTTTCAGTATCTTTACCCCGTTTTAGAAGAATACTTACTTAAATAAACAGATTATGATAAAGTCAATGACCGGCTTTGGCAAAACGACTGTCGAAAGCGGGAATAAAAAAGTTGTAATTGAGATCAAAAGCTTGAATTCAAAACAATTGGATCTGAATCTTCGCATACCGAATCTGTACAAAGAAAAGGAAATGGAAATCCGGAATATGATCAAAGAACAATTAGATCGTGGCAAGGTTGACCTATGTATATATTTTGATAATGCGGAAGCGGATAAAAACGTATCGATCAACAAATCAATTGTGATGCAATACTTCCATCAAATGCTGGATATTTCAGGAGAATTAGGTATTGAGTCGGATAAGAACGAATTGTTGCAAACGGTGATGCGTTTTCCCGATACCCTACAACAAAATTCGGAAGAATTGAAAGAAGAAGAATGGCATTGCCTGAAATCCGGTATTGACAAAGCACTGGAAGAAATCAACCGATTCCGCATACAAGAAGGAAAGGCACTGATAAAAGATATTACACACCGGGTGGAATTGATCCAACATCTATCGGCTGAAGTCCCTCAATTTGAAGGGAAACGGGTGGACATCATTCGCCAGAAATTGCAGGAAAAGATCAACGAGTGGACGGATGTGAAGAACATCGACCAAAACCGTATGGAACAGGAAATCATTTATTATCTGGAAAAATTAGACATTACCGAAGAAAAAGTACGCCTCGCCAACCATTGCAAATACTTCTTGGAAACAGTAGAAAAAGAAGAAGCTCCCGGTCGTAAAATAGCTTTTATCGCACAGGAAATCGGTCGTGAAATCAACACAATGGGTTCTAAAGCAAACGACCACGATATTCAGAAACTGGTGGTCCGTATGAAAGACGAGCTGGAAAAGATCAAAGAACAAAGCTTAAATGTCTTATAACAACTTTTAAAATCCATAAAATCATTTGGTAAGACGGGTTTTTCTATGCCCTCCCACCTTACAAGAAATGAAAGAACTTATACACTGATGATTATGGGGAAAGTAATTATATTTTCTGCACCCAGTGGGGCAGGCAAGAGTACCATTGTTAATCATTTATTGAGCAAACAATTGGGTTTAGAGTTTTCCGTATCGGCAACCACTCGCGCGCCTCGAGGAGCGGAACAGAACGGAACAGAATATTATTTCTTTACGATTGAAGAGATGAAAAAGCGGATTGCTGCCGGTGAATTTCTTGAATACGAGGAGGTCTATCCCGGTTGTTATTACGGAACACTCCATCAGGAAGTGGAACGGATCTGGGCAAAAGGACATACGGTCTTGTTTGATGTAGACGTCGTCGGCGGAGCGAATATCAAGGATAAATTTGGCGACAATGCTTTGTCCATTTTTATCCAGCCGCCTTCCGTAGAAATTCTTCGCAAACGCTTGGAGACACGTGGGACGGATGCTCCCGATCAGATCGAAAAGCGAGTGGCGAAAGCTGCCTATGAAATGACATTTGCCGATCGTTTCGACACAATCATCATTAACGACCGTTTAGGGGATGCTCTCGCAAAGGCGGAAGCGAAAGTGAGAGAATTTTTGCATTTGACAAACTAACAAATATTGAATGACTTCCATCGGTTTATTTTTTGGTTCCTTTAATCCGATCCACAACGGGCATCTAAAGATTGCGCAATATTTACTCTACAAAGGATATTGCAATCGGGTATGGTTTGTCGTGTCGCCCCGGAATCCATTAAAAAGAGATAGCACCTTATTGGAGGAAACGAAACGCTTAGAAATAGTAAAAGCCGCTATTGCCGGCGACGTACGGATCGAGGCGTGCGACATAGAATTTACAATGCCCCGACCGTCTTATACCTTGGACACACTGCGCCTATTAGAGAAAAAATATCCGAATACAACCTTTGCTCTTATTATTGGTGAAGACAACCTGCGGGATTTCCACCTCTGGCGCGATGCTTCTGTGATTGCCGACAACTATCGGATCTTGGTTTATCCGCGTAAAGGAATGAAGACGTCCAATTTAATGTGGAAAAATTTGTTTTTAGTGGATGCACCGATGGCGGATATTTCTTCAACGGAGATACGGCAAAAGATCAGGAACAACGAGGATATTTCCGCAATGGTTCCGGCGAATGCGCACCATTTGATACTTGATTGCTACAACATAAATGAAAGCTAAGATCGGATGCTTCTTTCTGTTTTGCTTGTTGACGGAAGTTTTGTTGGCACAGCGCATCTTGCCGGAAAAAAGCCGACAAGAGAAAAAAGCGGAAAAACAGGCAAATCGACCCCAAAAGGAAAAAAAGCAACCGGACATTGAATGGCGTTGGGACCCGCGTCGGCTTCCCGCTACCAGCAAAGGTGTTCCCGACATTTCAGCTTGGCATACCGGTACAGCCGGTATCTTACCTTCAGATGCTGCCGAATTGAGCCTTTTCAATCCTTCGCGTATCGGCTTTGCAAAGCGCACGGAATTACTATTCCGGGTAGCAGAAGAGCCTTTTCTGCCCAACATCGGATTGAAACATCATTGGCTGGGGAAGAAAAAACTATTCTTTGCCTCCGAGCATACGTTGTATTACACTTATCCCGCGTTGAAAATCTTGCAACATACGGGCTTTCGCGACTTGATCCCCGACTCGCTTCACATCGGACAAGGATTTGCGATGCGGAATGAATTAATACTATCTTGGCTAATGAATCCCCGCGTATTTGGTTGTCCCGATTCGCCATCTGAAAAGATACTGAGTTTGCGGGTAGGGACGGAATTTTATATAGGATTCGGGGACGCAGGTGTGCGACCGTTCGATTATGTCCATTCGTTTTATCACACTCAAATTCTTGACAACAGACTACTCTATTATGGAGGCTTACAGTTCGACTCTTATTTTTCTCAGCGTTTCCATTACAGTGTCAACGGATTGTTTTACAGTGTTGACCTACGCCGTGATTATGCCATAGAGGCAAACTTACGCCTGACTTGCTATGTCTCCCGGCATATCGGTATTTCAGCCGCTTGCAAAGGAGCCTCCATTCGGGTAGGAGCCTCCACAAAATTGGTTTGTCTTCCTCTGCTCGACTTTACTTATCTGATTCATCCGGGGCGTTCTACTATTCAGCACGGACTTTATAAAAACAGACGAATGAAACGATAGAATTGTTCGTTCTCCCCCTACTCAATCGCTACCCTATCGTTTGGGAATGCTTTGGGGTTCGCTACCTTCCAGTCGTTTCCTCGTCGTATTCCCTTCGTTTCCCCTTCGTCGCGAAACGAAGGGGATGCGTAGAGACTTCATCGAGGATTCATCTATAATCAATAGATAATCAAATAATTATGGATGGATATTGATGAGATTATATGGATAGATATTTTTGAAAT
>JAVXFZ010000091.1:0-9790 GCA_036657595.1 Odoribacter sp.
ACAATTTTTGTCAATGCCTTTGTCTGACAGGTTGACGTATCCCGATCCAAAAAAATACGAGATACCTGCTGACCAGTTGTCCCAGAAGAAGTCATCGTTTTTACAACATCTTCTTTTGGTACGCTACGAAGCTCAAATTCTTTAAAAAGCCGGACAGGAAGAAAAGGAAGACTGTCATATTCCGGAAGATTCTCTAAATTCACTCTGGAAGCATCTAACATCTTCTTATAATTATCACAATTAAAATAATGCCTCAACGTCAATTCATGAAGACAAGCATTTAACAATTTTCGTTTACTTTCCTTATTTAAAGAATAAGGAAGAATATTAAATATTTCATCAAAATTCATAAAAACCTCTTTTCAAAAAAATAAACGAACAAGTTCCGCATATTGCACCTTCCCCGAAGAATTTTGAGGAATAGAATCAACTACTTTAATGACAAAAGCCCGAGGATTCAAACCTGTTTTCTGGAATAATACTGCTTTTATCTCTTCCTGCTTATCAAAATCAGTAATAAATACTGTTATTTTATCATCAACGCCAACACAAGCGCAAGAAGATGTTACAGTTTTCACTAATTGTTCTGTAGCATCCAAGCTCACACGGTTACCATAAATCTTTACAAAACGTTTTATCCGCCCCACAATATAATAAAAACCATCCACATCTCTATAAGCAATATCTCCTGTATGAAGGACACCATGGTTATCATCACTTTTAGACAAATCCGCCCGACATTCAGCATACCCCAAAGAAACATTCGCCCCTGAGTAAACTAACTCTCCATCCACATAGGATTCTGTTATTTCCTGACCATCCGAATTCATCAGAATAAATTGTCCACCTGGAATAGCAATTCCAACACTACGATATTTTTCGGCCGCCCATTTCCAAGGCAAATAACTCATTCGGGCAGTCGCTTCAGTCTGCCCATACATAACAATAAATTTTTTCCCCGTTTCCTCCGCCTTACATATATACTCCTGAACAAACTCTGCATTCAATTTTCCGCCAGCTTGAGTCATAATTTTTAAGTCCGGCAGATTCATCTGAAAAATTTTCAATCGCCTTAACATTTCATAAGTGTAAGGTACCCCAGCCAATGAAGTTGCTTTTTCCCTTTGGACAAATGTCCAAAATTCTTTTTGAATGACAGAATAATCCGTTAGAAGAATTGTTGCCCCTTTCATCAAATGGCTGTTTATGACCGACAAACCATATGAATAATGCATTGGTAAAGATGTTATTGGACGTTCAGCAGAAGTTATTTCTAAATAATCGGCAATAGATTCAGCATTACTTAATATGTTAACACGAGATAAACGAACCAGTTTGGGACTACCAGTACTCCCTGAAGTTGTTAACAATAATGCAAGCTCATCCGACATTTCACACTTTCTATCAGAATATCTTATTAAAACATAACCGTAAACCTCATAAACGATTTCACATATATCAAATCCACAAAGCTTACTTTTAGGCATCCATATATAATTAGGCTCATAAGTTACTAATAGATTACGAAGTATTTCCCAATCTTTAGAACTATCAAGCATCACTGCAGGAAAGCCATTATTCAGAAAAGCACAGTAACCTATAAACGATCCAATAGTATTTTCACATAAACAAAATATAAGAGGCCGACCAGAAATAGAGCTATTTAATTTATTTAACTCTTTATATAACTGAGAATAAGTCAGAAAATCACCATAATCTGTTATAACGGCCATCTTATCTGAAAAATTTCCTGCAGCAATAAAAGCCCTCATAATGATAACGAATTATATTTAATAACTATATCTTCTGCTACCTGATCAGGAAGAAGACGGTTCTGAGATAACAGATCTTCATAATCACTTGCTAAATTAAATTTATCTTTTATACCTAAGCGCAATAATACAGGACTGTTGGATATTTCTGATAAAACTTCAGAAATAATACCTCCAAGCCCACCCATTACATTATGTTCTTCTATAGATACTAAAAGTTGGGAACCACAGCTGTTTGTAATAACGTCTATATCAACAGGTTTCAACGAATACATATTAACCACTCTTACCGTAATATTATTATTTTCTAATATCTCAGAAGTTTTCAAAGCAGTAGACACCATTGTACCGGCAGCAAATATGGTAATATTTCTACCTTCTCTCAATATGGTAGCTTTTCCAATTTGAAAATTATAATCCTTCTGATAAACAATAGGACAATTTAATCCCCCCGTCAATCTAATATATACAGGCCCTTCACACATTTGGGCTGCCTCAAAAGCTTTAACTGCTTCACCAGCATCTGCCGGTGATAAAATAGTCATGTTTGGAATAGCCCTCATCATAGAAATATCTTCTATTGTATAATGAGTATTACCAGAATATCCCTGTACGAGTCCCGCCCCAGAACCAACTACAATTATTTTCAAATTCATATATCCCATGAAATGACGAATCTGTTCACAACTTCTCATAGTAACAAAGGTTGCATAAGTTGTAGCCACCGGCAGCAGACCTTCTGCGGCAAAACCTGCTGCTATGCCAATCATATTCTGTTCAGCAATACCTACATTGATAAATTGCTCAGGATACATTCTGATAAACCTATCTAAACCTGATAATAATGCTAAATCAGCCGTCAGCACCATTAATTTAGGATTCAATTGGGCACTGTCATTAATTGCCATTCCCATTATAGCCCCCCTTTGGCCTAAACGACAATAAGTTTTGATCTTTGAAAAGGTAAGCTCAACCATTTTCAACCTCCTTTGCAGCTTGTTCATATTGTATTTGTGACAGGACTCCATGATGCCATTCCCTCACCCCCTCCATAAATGATACTCCTTTCCCCTTGACTGTATTGGCAACAATACACACAGGCTTTCCATTTTTTCGGGTTAATACGCTTAGAAGTACCTCACAATCATGTCCATCAATTTCATAAGTTTCAAAGCCAAATGAACGGAATTTATCAGCTAAAGAATCACTATTCATAACACAAACTGTAGACCCATCGTATTGTAAGTTATTTTTATCAATGATAACAGTAAGATTAGAAAGTGAAAAATTAGATGCCGCCATTGCTGCTTCCCATATTAACCCTTCATCGCATTCTCCATCTCCCACTATGCAGTACACACGATTATTCAATTTTTTCTTCTTACAGGCTATCGCCTGACCTACTGCAAAAGAAAATCCCATACTTAAACTGCCACCCGAAAATTCAATTCCCTTTTTTAATGAACGGCAAGCATGACCATGCAAACACGCTCCAATAGTTTCGAAAGAATCTATTTCCTCATCTGTTATAAATCCAGCTTCTCTCAACGCCGTATAATAAGCAAGTACGCAATGCCCCTTACTAACAACCAAGCGATCCCGATTCTCATCATAAGGATCTTGAAAGTCCAACCTAAGCACTCCTCCATAAAGCGTTGCCATTATCTCTATTACAGACAATCCGCCACCTAAATGAGCTCCATTTTTTCCAGACTTAAAAGCCATTTCAAGAGCTTTTAATCTCATACGCTTTGCCAATTCCTGAATTTCCATACTTACATTCCTCCATCAACCCGGATGATCTGACCGGTTATAAAAGACGCATCATCAGATGCAAGATAAAGCATTAATTTTACAATTTCTTCTGGTTTTCCCAAACGTTTCATATCAGAACGTCCCATCATCTCACGCCAAGCTTTTTCTTTCATTTGATTAGCCATATCTGTAGCTATAAGCCCAGGAGCTATAGCATTTACCCTTATATTATAGGAAGCCAATTCCGCAGCCAGAGTTTTTGTAAAAAACATTATCGCCGCCTTACTACTTCCATAGGCCGTATAACCTTCAAGATTTTCAAGTCCAGCAACAGATCCCATATTTATAATACACCCTTTTTTATTTTTCATCATAAGCTTGGACACAAATTGTGTAACAAGCACCTGTGAAAAAAAGTTAATTTGAAACACATCTTTTAGATGAATCATAGAGGTCATTTGTAAAAAACTTCCTGTTGCTACACCAGCATTATTAATTAAAATATCAACAATAACTTTCTGCTTAAACAGTATTTGGAAAGCTGCCTTTATTTGTACTTCATCTCTTAAATCAAAATATAATATCTGGGTAGTTATGGAATATTTCTTCGCTAACTTACCAAAAAAATCAGTAAATTCTTCATTAAACTCACGCAAACAAGCTATAATATTTACACCTCTTTCCGCAAATAAGGTAATAGCACATTTACCAATTCCACGATTACACCCGGTAATAAGTAAAGTTTTACCCAATAGAGAATTACAAGGATACTCCATATTTTAATAAAATTTCTTTCCCCTTCTCATAAGAAGAAAAATCTATAATATCATCCGTTTCAATCATAATATCAAATGCTTCTTCCAAATCAGCAATCAACCCCATATGACCAACAGAATCCCACAATTCAATCCCCTGGTATTTTAAACCTAATAATTGATCTTCTCTTATCTGAAAAGTATTATAAAAAACCTGATTATATTTTTGCAGTAATTCCATAATTTTATAATTTTAAATTATCATCTAAATTGAGAAATAAACTTTCTGAAATCCATCCCTTCTTTGTAGTTTCTTTCAAAATCAGCATTACCTAAGGATAACTCAAGAAAATTTTGTGAGTCTTTACCTATTCTTTTATATCCGGCATACTCATTCAATTTTAACATAAAATCATTATCTTCATGAGTATGAGCATACATTCGCTTAAAACCTAATACTTGAAAAGTGAATATAAATGAATTTATAATCATTTCATACGACATCTTCAACCCGCTAAGTGTTGTATCAATAAAATAAATGCCTGACTCACACGCTTTATTTATATTATCAATATGAATAATATTATAACATCCTATAGCTTTACCATTTTTGCGAACGACCCAATAAAAAATATCCTGACGTTCTTTCAAATTGTCCACAAATTTCAAATGGCTTTCCTCATCAATTAATTCTGTATTCTTCATCCATTTCCGAATAACAGGATTATTTCTCCAACTTAACACCTCTATTTTTTCAGTAATAGATAAAGATATAAAATTAACATATTCATATTCTTCTACAGAATAAATCTTTTCTTTATCGATTTGTACCATAATAATTAAGATAACATTTTGAATAAATCAATATATCTTTTTCGTATCCCAGGAGTAATTAATTCATTTGGCTCATACTGAAAACCTCCATTTATCACCTCAGCTAATGCTATTTCCAAATTACTCTCAAAAGATTCAGAACTCATATCATCTAAAAAATAAGCATATCTATGTTTTCCTAAATATTCAGCAAATTTTGCCTGATTATCTACAAAATACCCCACCAGCAACTTACTCCTACAAGCAATTGCTTCAAGACACATGGTACTGGCAGGTAATATAGCGTATGTCGCACATTGGAATAATTCAGCAACTTCCTCTGCTAAAAGATTTTTAACAAACCTTACTCTTTCGTATTTCAGATCTTCAAATCTATATTTGATTCCATCCCCAATAATTCCTATTGCATCAAAAGAATATTCAAATCGTTCCAAAACAGAAGCAACCCGTTTGGTTAAATCAAACATATCAGATCCTCCAAAAGCAAAAACAATACATTTTTTTTGTCGGGTAACTGAACCTCCTCCTTCTACACTTTCAATAAATGGAGTCCTTAATAAGGCCCAATCTAAACCTAAACATAAAACCGTATAAGATTCTACATCAAATAAACATTTTTCATAGACAGCATGATTTACCACAACATCCGCCACATAATGTTTGTCGTGCATATCGTCTATACAGACTAATTTACATCCCTTTTCCTTGATCTTCCGTTGATAATCCGTATCATAAAAATAATTATCTAAGACAACGATCTCATCCCCTTCTAACATTTCCAAGAATAGCCCAAACTTCTCCTCTGTGGCAGGGACTTCCACTAATCTACAAATTTTTGAAACCTCTGATCTTTGATATTCCGTCGGTGATTGTGTGACAAAAACACATTCAAAATCATTTTTTAGCATATCAGCCAATGCAAGAGTACGGATGAAATGACCATAGCCTATATCACCACTAGCATCAGCTCGGAAGTAAATCTTTTTCATTTTCTATTTAATACTTGATACTTCATTTCGGCCAACTCCCAATCTGTTTCTGTATCTAAATCCTGAACTTCCAATTCTGATAATATAATTCCTCCTGTATTTTCTCCCCAAAAAGTATTATTCTTATAAAAGGCATCAACACGCGAGAAATAAAACTGTCCGGCATCATGATATATAGTTTCCAAATCCTGAGAACGCTTATTGAGATTCTCTGGCCAGACCATACGGATTTTATTATCCACAATTTTTAAACCACGCTGAATAGGATAAGAAAAAGAAACAGCAGCAAATACTGAATCAAAATTTTCGATATGTAATAGCTCATCAGCCTCTATTAATCGTTTAGAATTTACAAAAGGTGCTGTCGCGTATATACAACAAACATATTGAAATTCTTTTTTTATTGCTTTATAACATTTCAATACTTCAAATATAACATCAGCCGTAGTGGCATAATCATTCGCTGTCTTTTCAGAGCGCATAAAAGGAACTGTTGCCCCATATTGTCGAGCTATTGAAGCAATCTCTTCATCATCCGTTGAAACCATTACTTCGTCAAAAAGACCGGATTGTACAGCCGCTTCTATGGAATAAGCTATAATAGGTTTACCCATAAAAGGTTTAATATTTTTACGAGGAATCCTTTTACTTCCTCCCCGTGCCGGTATAATTGCCAAATTTTTCATTTAAAATTTCCTTTTTATAATTAAATTAGGCGATTGTCCAAAAACAATCACATCAGCGAGGATATCTTCATCCTTTATTAAGCAACCAGCTCCCAATATCACACGATCTCCAACATGACAATTTCCAATGATAGATGAATTAGCGGACATTGAAACATGATTACCTATAAACGGATAGATTCCCCTGTTATTTCCCACAGTACAATTTTGTCCAAAAGAAAATCCATCCCCATAGTGTGCTCTTCCCATCACAGAACCCACAGGATGATCCAGTAAAAAATAATCCGGTAATTCTACTTCATAAAACAAATCACAACCATTCATCATCTTATTCAGATAATACAATTTATCCGCTAATACTCTATTCCCCGTTTTCTGAAATATCGTATGGGAAAAATAATATAAGAATATTGTATATTGAGCAGAGTGATAGGGATTGAAATAAGTTTGTCCACTCCGGAAATAGTATTTATTTACATTTTTAGAAAAACAATATTCGCAACGAGAAAGTACATTTTCAAACTCCCTGTTTATCAACACTTCCTCTGATTCACTTATCAGAAACAAGGATGATAATTGTCTGATAAGCTGTTTCTTTATATCTTCTGTTAATATCTCAGTTGTCATATTCCAGACTCAACGAACGTTTTTACCTTTTCAATCACATACCCCTGTTCATCCTCCGTCAACGTCGGAAACATCGGCAGGCTCAGACAATGCTCATAATACGCTTCTACCACAGGAAAATCACCCTTCCGGCTACCTAACTCCTGATAATAGGGCATCAAATGCAACGGAGCATAATGTACTTGGGCATATATCTTGTTTTCGTGCAAATAATTGTATAAGCCTAAACGATCCGCCACCTGTATTATGTATAAGTGGTAGGCGTGGAATACAGCTGAAGAAACGAATGGTGTTTTGATTGCCGTGAGCGATTTAAACGCTTCATTGTAACGATCCGCAATCTGATGTCTACGTTGTAATCCGGCATCCGCCCGTTTTAATTGTGAAATGCCCAAAGCTGCCTGAAAATCTGTCAACCGGTAGTTATAGCCTAACTCTTGCATTTCATAATACCAGCCGCCGGAATGTTCGTGCAATCTTTTCGGATCTTTCGTGATGCCGTGGGCTCGTAGCAATAATAAACGGTTGTATAACGTTTCGTCATTTGTTGTCACCATCCCCCCTTCACCCGTTGCGATGTGTTTCACCGGATGAAAAGAAAAGACCGTCAAATCTGAAAAACGCCCATTCCCGCAATGTTGTTTTTCTCCCTTGCCATCTACAAAATATCCCCCCGGAGCGTGACAAGCATCTTCTAATATCCACAGTCCATATTCATCTGCCACTTCCCGGAACGCTTCCATATTGTGGGGATAGCCTGCAAAATCTACCGGAATGATCCCCTTAAAGGTTCCCTTGGGATGACTTTCGAGTAATTGACGCAATTTGTGAAGATCCATCAAATAGGTATCCTTGTCTATATCACAGAATACGACTTCCCCTCCGCAATATCGAATGCAATTGCCACTGGCGGCAAAAGTCATCGGCGTGACAATCACTTTGTCACCCCGCCGAACATTTAACGCGCTCGCAGATAAATGTAATCCTGCCGTGGCGTTGTTGACTGCCACTGCATATTTTGCACCTACATACCCGGCAAAAGCACGTTCAAATTCAGCAATCTTAGGTCCTTGGGTCAGATAGTCCGACCGCAAGGTTTCTACAACTGCTTGTATGTCTTCCTCCGTGATATGCTGACGTCCGTAAGGAATAGGTTTAGTTATCATTTTACGACAAAATTAGGATCACAGTATTTCACTATATTTTCACGCATACTCTCAACGGTTTCCCATTTTGTATTTTTATCCGAACTGTAATGAAAACCTTCCGGCACCGGTACAGCACTATGGTGTTTTATATATTCTTCTTTCGTGTGATTAAAAGATACGGAAGGAAGGATTGCATAATATTCACCTAAATCAATGGTGTTTAGAGCATCCGTGACTGTGATCATTTCTTCGTGCAATTTTTCACCCGGACGAATGCCTATTTCTTTGACAGGCAAGGTTGGAGCGATAGCCTTAGCCACATCCACAATGTGGTAAGAAGGTATTTTCGGAATAAATATTTCACCCCCTAAATGATGACCGATCGCAAACATTACGAGATTGACTCCCTCTTGAAGGGATATATTGAAACGTGTCATTCGCAGATCCGTCACCGGCAATTCTTTTACCTTACTGTCCCGCTTGTTGATAAAAAAAGGAATCACCGAGCCTCTTGATCCCATCACATTGCCGTAACGAACAACAGAGAAACGCAAATTGCGACTTCCCTTGATGTTGTTAGCCGCCACAAATAATTTATCGGAGCATAATTTAGTCGCACCATAAAGATTGATCGGGGCACAAGCCTTGTCCGTTGACAAGGCAACGACGTGTTGTACATTCGTTTGCAATGCTGCATTGATCACATTCTGTGCACCGTGAATGTTAGTTTTAATACACTCTTCAGGATTGTATTCGGCGGTATCCACCTGTTTGATCGCTGCCGCGTGAATGATCACATCTATCCCTTCGCAAGCTCGTTTTAAACGTTCTCCATCCCGCACATCACCAATAAAAAAACGCAATTGAGGATATTTGGATTCGGGATATTTCTGTTTCAGTTCAAATTGCTTCAATTCGTCCCGGGAATAGATCACTATTTTCTTTACATCCGGGTAGCGGTTTAGTATTGTTTCGACAAACTTCTTACCGAAAGAACCTGTTCCTCCGGTAATTAATACAGACTTTCCATTTAGCATTTTATCAGAATTTAAGCTTATTGACTTATTTATTGCTTTATAACCGACGTTGAATCAGGTTATTGTAATTTTTTAATAAGGCTATAATTATTTAGCGATTCTTATCAATGTTGTGACTGTAAACAAAACCACCCGGAAAAGTACGATTGACTTTTCCGGGTGGAAAATAGATTGATAAGATTGATTA
>JAVXFZ010000092.1:0-9623 GCA_036657595.1 Odoribacter sp.
CTCTTTTTAATGAAATTTTATTTATATGCTAAAATTAGTCTGCATATTCGAAGGTATACACATCATAATCAATAACATCTTTTCTAAAAATATACGGTTCCCCAATTTCCACCATATTTACCCGACCTTTTGCATCTGTATTATATCTATATTTTGCCATACTTTCGCCCGGATCAGCATACTTACCATTTCCGTATGTTGACACTCTATCCGTATATATATATTTGTAACAAAACATATTAGCTAAACGTCTCTCAGGTATCTCAGGAAAAAATGCCGGTAGCTCCGGGAAATAGGTAGGCCAAACGACTGAAGTATTCCCAGTAAAATGCTCTCTAAAATTATCCTTAACATTTGTGATTTTAAAATAATCCACCAACAACTTCTCCTTACCTACCGTTTCATAACGAATATTCTCCAGTTTTGCAGTGGCTCCTCTTAAAAACGATGTAACAAAACCATTGGCATCTTTTTCCAATACACTTAGTTTTGTCTTAGGATCAGTTTCTCCGGTGGGACCGTCATATCTTGATGAAGATTTGAAACTACCATCACTGTCATATTCATACTGAATATAGTAAAATGTAGAATCACTTGTTATTGTCTCCAGTTTTGAAACTTTCTTTTTATCATTATAAGTGATGTTATACTGCCAGCGAGTTGTTCGTTCTTCTCCAACGTAAAAGTCATAATTCATTTTTTGGATAAGTTGCTCATCATTGTAAACAAAATATATGTGATTAAATTTATGCACTGTTTCTTGCTGGGTTCGATAAGACTCGATTACCACTTTTATCGGCTTATTGCCCGCCACCAAAGTAACACGAATATCTACACTGCTCTTTAAATCTTTATCATCAACTAAATCAAAAGTCAAAATAGCAGGTTCTCCCAATTTCATACTCAATTCACACAAAAATTCATAATCATATACATCTACAGGGTCTCCCTCAAACACTTTGGAATCTAATACCTTCGTACGATCAAGCGTTAATTTATACTCTTTCATCTTGTTCACTCCTGAGGACAATTTAGCTTTCAATAAAAACGTCGGACTGATCACTGATTTTTCAAGTCCCCCAAAAACTTCAATGATAGGCTTTGAAGCAGCTTTTACAGTAATATTAAAAGGTTTGTTAATCACTTTCGATTGAGCATCCACAATCCGTATATTGTAACTGAGGACGGTATCTCGTTCGGGTAACAAAATCTCATATTCCAATAGAAATTTCGTTTGTCCTTTGTATTTCTCGCTCAAATCAGAGAGAACCGAATGATCGTTGGCATTGAGAATTTCCAATACTTCCAATCCTCCCGGAGTTGTAACATTCATAGACAAAGTGTATCTATCAATTGTATCTAAACAAACAACCACATCTTGACTTTGCGACATATCAATTCCGGGATCAGGAAAAGTCGGATCATCATCACAAGCGGTTAAACAAACAACAATTAGAAGCAAAAGAGTGGGCAAAACCTGCCGAAAAAGCTTTGTAAATTTTTCTAATTTTTTCATAATTCCATTTTTTAAAGGTTATTAAAGTTTATAAATCGTAGTATTCATTTTTTTTAATGATAAAACTCTTTTAATACAGGCTTTGTTTCAGTAAAATCTATTCCATAAGATTTTAAAAGATTCAAAACCATCTGCATCCGTTTTTTGAAAATTTCAGCTCCAAGATAATAAGTTCTGATATTTTGCTCTGTCTCACAAAAAATCACATTTAAGAAATTTCTAAAATCCCTTTCCTTAGAGGGGAAAGCCAATTGATCGTTAGAATAGATCTTCAATCTATTTAGAAAATCATTGCTTGTTGTCTGAGAGGGGGAATTTTTTGTTATTGCCATCCCCTTGCCTATATACCAATTCACATTATATCTTCCCTTTTCAATAGGAGAAGGATCTTCTGTCCTTGCGATAGTTGCCAATTTTTCACGATGAAGCCCTTCTGTCAAAGCGTAGAACTCCTCCGGTATTTCTTTGTACAAATCATTATAATTATAGAGCCACGAGATGAAACAATACAACTTCACATTTCGTAAACTCGCAATCTGTTCAGGATCCAACACACCAAAAACCGATCTATCGAAAGCAAACAGATAACTATATTTTCCTCCGATGGCAGACCAAGATCCCACCTCTTGATTGTCCGGCTCTCTCAAAATAACATCCGGGGCAAGAACGTCTCCAATAATCTCTTTTGCAATCAAAATTTTACGAGGGAAACAACGTTTGTTAAACTCCTCATTGTCGAAATAAGAGAAGACCATCCGATCAAACTGTTCCAAAGCAAAAGCTACATCCTCTGCGGGTTGATGAACAATTTCTATGTTATCCCAGTTTCCCCAAGTACCCTTAGCATACAGACCAAATTTAAAATCAAGCGTATCACTAAATTGGGTTAAAAGATAGATGCCCAAATCCTCCTTTATACTCTTCACCAAAGGATGATTCATATCCAACAATCCAAGCAAACGATCTTCTTCAAAAGGCGTATGGGTCAAATCATCTTCGCGATTACATCCGTGCAATGAAAAAACAATCACGAATAATAAGAAAAAAATGTAATTTTTCATAAATACGATCTTTATATAGGTAACTTATCTCGACGTTCATTATTTTTAATGAGAGGATTTTTCTCACGCTCTTCCAATGGAATAGGAAGGGTATAATTTAAATCATTGGGGGGAAGAGTATATGTACTCGTTCCACTATTTCCCCCTTCAATGTCAGTTTGAGTGTACTCGTGCTTAATATAAGGTCTAACTTTCATCCGTCGCAAATCAAACCAACGATGGTGTTCTTCAAAACACAATTCCTTTCTGCGCTCAGTTAACGTAAATTCCAACAAATTAGTCGTGGGAACAATTTGTTCCACTTTAGAGGCATTCAAAAAGCGATAATTGAGTAAATTAACCATATCCGTTCTGGCTGATTGATGTTGTCCCAACATAGAATATGCTTCCGCTCGATTGAGATAAGCCTCTGATACACGCATTGAGTAAGTCCCCATTTTTGTAAACGAATGTTCCTGCTTTACACTAATATATGTTCTCCACGTAGTTGAGTATTTAAAAAAACTCTCCTTTCGAGCATCTCCAGCAAGATATAACGCCACTAATTCAGGATTCACCTGCCATCCTTTTTCAAAAATAACAAGATCAAAATAAGGCAATTTACAAGCAGTATAGATCACCTCTTCTTTGTCCTCAGTAATCAACGGACTCTGCGAAACGACACGTGATAATTGCTTCCTCTTCATCACTTCCGAAGCATAATCAATGGCTAATTGCCACCTGCAAGTATACAAGTACACCCTCGACAACAATAAATCACAAACAGTTTCACTCGGATGCCATTTACTTTTAACCATTCCGCTCTCTTTTATCAAACGTTTTGCCTCCAAAAGATCTTTTTCGATCTGCTCATAACACTTTTTTACAGAGGCTCTATGATACACCTGTTCTACTGTTGTGCCTGTGCGTAAAGGCACGCCAAGATCTTTCGATGCCGTTTCTTGATTATAAGGTACGCTATAAAGATTTACCAGATTAAAATAACAATAAGCACGAACAAAATGCGCTTCTCCTTTTACAAACTGTTTTTCTTGAACACTTCCCTGACCATCATCTATCAATTCCAATACATAGTTCGCAATCGCTATATCTTCATAACATTCTCCCCACGCCCTATTAACCGCTACTCCCTCGTTATTTTCATCCAATTCTATTTCAGCCTTCCAAGTATACACCGTTTTGAAAGAAGATCTGCGTTCCTCAGCTACATTAGGATTTTCGACAATATTATCCGTCATAAAATCCACCGATGACTCTATTGGAAACTTTCGACTAAATTCCTCCAACAAAACAGCCGAATAATGACCCACATTTTCAGGTATTAACTTATCTTTGTCAATCTCATCCAAAAAATTGCTACATCCACCACTTAAAAAAGCCAGTGATATTAAGAATATTTTTTTCATAATTTAAATTCCAAGGTTAATACTAAGACTATAAGTTGGCAAGGACGGTATTCCTATACTTTTTATTTGCTCCGGATCTTGTCCCTTTAATTTTTTATCAAAGTTTAATGTACCGAGATTTGCTGCCTGAAAACTAACCTGCATTGAAGAACATTTGATGGCTTTTAATGCCTTTGGAGGCAACATATAAGAGAGTGTAACAGACTGAAAACGTATATGACTGGCATTAACAACCCGCTCGTCGCTCATATCATACATATACCAACCGGTTTTTCCTGATGGTACCACTTCCTTATATTTTAAATGGACATTCGAAATCGTGTTTATTTTTAGTCCCTCTGCGCTTAAAGCAGGAATATTTGTATGCCCTTCATCTCCCGGTTTCCTCCAACGATTCACAAACTCAGAACTCATATTTTCGTAAGGCATTGGCATATTCTGAGAACCATTATAAAGAGGCAGCATACGTGTGTGGTGTCCTAATTTGTACGAGAAATTGGCTCTCACTGTAAAATCTTTCACTTTAACCTCTGTGCTAAATCCACCATAAACTTTAGGTGTACGCTGTCCGGAATATTTCAATACATCTGAAAAATATCCGAAAACAGATTCTTTTTTAGAATCTAAATTTTTAAAAGTAGGCAATCCGTCCTTGTCCAAACCGGCGAATTGATATGAATAAAATGCGTCTACCGGAAAACCCGTTAAGTAAATACTGCCATTCAAATAATCAGCAGCTCTCAATGTCCTACCGTCCAATTCGTATCCAGCTAATATCTTCTCTTTTAAGTGAGTAAGATTACCGGAAATGCTCCATCCGAAATCTTTCTTTTTAATCAACACCCCCCGCAACGACAACTCATAGCTATAATCTTTTTTCTTTCCGCCATTGTATTGCTGACTTCCTTTACCGTTGACCAAAGAGACAGGACGATTCAACAACAAATCTTTACTGTTAGAATAAGAAAAATCAAAAGCTCCGCTCAAACGCCCATTCCATAAGGAGTAATTTAAGCCTAAATTTAGCGTTGAGGTCACCTCCCACGTTAAACCGGAATTAGGTAGACTGGATAAATTTGCCAGATCTTCTTTGTAGTCAGGATCAAATTGATAATTTGTTATCACCATATAGGGAGTCCCTACCGGAGGATTCCCTCTAAAACCATAAGAGGCACGCATAGCTAACTCTTCAAGCACATTCTTACTAATGAAACTTTCCTCGTGAATATTCCATCGTCCGGAAACAGACCAAGCCGGACGAAACTTATACCTTTCGTATTGACCAAATTGATTTGAACCGTCACTCCGCATATTAAAATTGAAAATATAACGATTATCAAATGAATAATTAAAAATCATAAACATTGAAACGGTATTGGAAGTTCTGTCTATAATAGTCGGATAAATATCTCTTCCTGCGTCGCCAACAAGCCAATTCACCGTATGGGTATAATCAAAATCAATCATTTGATAATCGCTCGGATCTATTGTAAAACGTGGTATTTTAATAAAACTACGTCCCTGCTCGTGATTATATCCCGGAGCTTCCCAACCGTTAGATCCTTCATAGTTAATAGAGTTTACTTCTCCTCCTAAATTGAGATTAAAAACGTGCTTTTGTATAACTTTAGAAAAATTCAATTGAGCCTGCCCCATAAAAGAACTTTGGTCCGTTACACCACCGGAATACAATCCACCAAAAGGAACCATCGCATTAGAATTAACCAATTCATCAATCTTATCTTCAAAAGTATCATAGGTCCTCAGTCCGGCAATCATAAAGGTCTGATCCGTTATCCACTCTTCTGATTGGTTTGTGGTGTTACGATAAGATAAAGAACTCCTTAATTTAATTCCTCTAACTATATCCCACGATAATTGTGCGTTGAGATTATAGTCTTTATTTTTAATCATTCTTGAAGAATTATCCATCTCATTGAGAATGTTATAACGAGCTGATTGAATATAACCTCCTGAATTATTTAATTTTTTATCAATATAAAATAGAGAGCCGTCATCATTTCTACACGCCACAGCACGACTATTATAAAATGCTTCGTCAAATACATTTATGGAAGAATGGTTATAATCACTTTTTTGGACAGATCCACTGATCCCAACAGATAAAAGAACCTTAGAACTAAGATTCATATCCAAATTACATCTTGAAGTGATCCGATTTAAGCCTACCCCCTTTTCATTTCCTTGATCATAATTATATCCAATAGAGTAATAATAACGCATTTTGTCACTACCTCCTGAAAAATTAAAACTATGATTTGTAGTAAGAGTGGGACGATACAGTTCGTCAAACCAATCTGTATTCATCGTTTCAGCATCAGCCACTCGATGTTGAAACTCATCATAAGTAATTTTTCCCAAATTATAATCATTTAATGCTCCTTCAAAACCCAAATAAGAAAATATCTCCCGTGGATATGGTAAATTCCTTTCCATAATTTCTCTTGAAACATCTACGCGCTCCTTGGAATTCATTAAATTAAAATCGCTATAATAAGGTCTGTTCACAAAACTTACACTACCGGAATAAGCAACTCGATTGGTCCCCGACTTCCCTCTTTTAGTGGTGACAACAATTACTCCATTGGCAGCTCTTGTTCCATAAATGGCGGTTGCCGAAGCATCCTTTAGAATATTAATACTTTCAATATCCTGAGGATTAATACCTGTTAAAGCATTACCAATCACATTCACCTGATCAAAACTATTGATCTCTTCCGGAGTCAAAGGAACAGGATCCTCATATATCACACCATCCACCACCCACAATGGAGAACGCGAACCCGTAAAAGTTCCTCCCGAACGCACTTTGATTTTAGCAGCAGCCCCCGGCGTACTACTGAGATTCGTCACCAACAAACCGGCTACTTTTCCTTCCAACATCTCATCCACTGTCAGGGCACCAATTTTATCCAAATCATCCGCTTTAATCGTTTCTATAGAACTTGTCAGCATTCTCTTGTCAACAACCCGATAACCGGTCACAACAACGTCATTCAGCACCCTACTATCTTCCTCCAAAACAACCGTGATTGGCTTGCCGATAAATTTTATCTCTTTCGATTTCATTCCGACAAAAGAAAAAACTAATACGGAAGATGATACGCCCAATGGCTGAGACATCGTAAATTCTCCATTGACATTCGTCGAAGTACCCAACCTAATCCCTTTCAAAAGGACAGAAACACCCGGAATAGGATTTCCATTCACATCGAGAACTTTTCCGCTGATCACATTCTTCTTGATACTTTCCTGCTTATTATTTCCCGGTGACACCACGATTATATTACCTTCAAAAATATACGAGTAACCTTTCTTGCTTAGCAATTGATCCAGTACCAGCTTTATTTCAGTATCTTTCACTTTTATCGTTACACTTTCTTTTAATCGAATTTGATCGGTATTAAAAACAAAAGAGTAACCCGTTTGTTGTTGTATGGCAGCAAACACCTCCTCCAATGAAACATCGGTCATTTCCAGTGACACCTTCTGTAAAAAATTATTTTCTAATCCCAAAACCGATAAATTAAATAATAATAAAAGACAGACACACAGATTCATCCCCTTCCATACTTTAGATCTCTTTTGCCTGTTCAGGCTGATAATTAATAAATTTGCCATAGATTTGTATTTGTTAAAATAGTTTTATGTTAATTCATTTAGAAATCAGATATCTTATTCAAAAACAATAATTTCCCGACCTTTAATTATAAATTTCACACTAAGAGTCTTTTGCATCGCATTCAGAATCACATTCATACTTTCATCTTTCATAATTGATCCGGTAAAATGAAAATCTTTAGCAGATTCATTCTTATAAATAAAACGGACATCATACCAAGCAGATAATCTATTCAGAATCGTTTCCAATCGTTCGTTGCTAAAGGCAAAAAATCCATCTTTCCACGCTATATAGGGTCTGATATTTACATTTTTTATTTCTAAACGATTAGAGCTTTTATTGTATTGTGCCAACTGTGAGGGATTTAATAATTTCTCATCATTTTGTCCATTGATCGTTAGCCCTATTTTCCCCTCAGCCAACACAATTTGTTCACATCCAAGCAATGATGTATTGATATTGAATTGCGTTCCGTAAACCTTTACGCTCACGTTCTCTGTTTTAACATAAAATGGAGTGATTGAATCTTTAGCTACCTCAAACCAAGCTTCCCCTTTTAGAAAAACTTCACGCTTTTTCTTATCAAAGGTTACCGGATATCTTAATTCACTTTCTGCATTCAAATGCACCAAAGTTCCATCCGCTAAAATCAAACTGTACTCGCCTGCACGAGGAGTATTCAACTTGTTAAATTTCCCGCTTCCTATTTTTTTATCCTCATATTGCAACTGTTGTTTTTCAGGATGATTGATCACATTTTCATAAATCACCTCCTCTTCTTGTCTTTCCTTATGTAAGGTGACTTTTTCACCATTGGCTAATGTCAAAGTAGCTTTAATGGTTCCGGCAGTTATCTCTTCCGCCAAATAGGTCGGATCAACTTTCTGTGGCACAATAAACACCCAAGCTAAAGTGGTGATCGACACCAATAATATGGCAATGGCTGCATATTTAAACAAAGATATTTTTCTCCTACGAACTGATATTCCCAAGCGATGCTCTCCAACATTCAATGCTTTTTGCCAATCTGTATTTCGATAATTATTATAACGCACAGAATATTGTTTACCGGCGATGATACGATCCAATAATTGCTTATGCTCATCGCATTCCTCCACCCAATTCATCAATACTTCTTTTTCATCACTCTTTATCTCACCAGTCAGATGCAATACAATTAATCGTGATATTTCTTCGTTTTTCATCATTTTCTACTCGTTTTACAATTAATAAACAACATCCATCGTGAAAAGATGTATTCAAAATCTACTTTTTTTTCCAATTTTATATAATTTGTGTATAATCATTTATCTTGAGAGCATTCAACAATGTCCCAAAACAAATACAAATAGTTCTATATCAAAAAAATAAATGATTGTCGTAAGGTTTTTTAAGAAATAGGATATTTAAATGATTTCCCAAAAAATAAGTACATAGTACAACGAACCGAGTTCTTTTCTAAGAATCTGCATCGCTTTTGCTTTCTGAGTTTTTACGGTAAGAACGGAAAGGGATAACATTTCTGCTATTTCTTCATTTTTTTTATCTTGCATATGAAGTTCGAGAATCTCCCTACAACGTTTGGGAAGAGTATCTATCACTCTAAATAATTGAAGATACACCTCTTCTTCAATTAATTCCTCTTGACTCAATGTCTCCGTGTTTTGAATATATTTCTCATATTTTTCCTCTACCTTTTTATGCTTTGACTGATTGATAGCGGAATTTCTAATGGAAGTATAAAGGAAAGTGATAAATTTACCGATTGATTCAAAACAAAGCTCTTTCTCCCAAACTGATATAAAAACATTTTGGACAATATCTTCCGCCTCATCGCGTGAAGTGCAATAATTCATAGCAAACGAAGTCATATACGCATAATATTTTTCATAAAATACGCGCAATGCTTGCTTGTCTTTTAAATTCAATTGCTCAATAAAGTTTGTATCCTTGTTCTTCATCTGAAGGCTTAAAATTCTAAATGAAAAATCAACATC
>JAVXFZ010000093.1:0-9355 GCA_036657595.1 Odoribacter sp.
ATTATAGGTTATAATATCTTTCAAAGAAAGAACTTAAGATAAATAACTATCAATCACACTGTACTTGAAAAACAAAATAATTTTATTTTAAAACACAAAAACAAAGTATTGAAACAAATGAATGAACTAACACAAATGAATCTACAACGTAAGTACAATTAATCCTTGTGATGGCAATGCTCGATAAATAACCTGAGCATCCTCTTTGCTTAAACCGATACGTAAGACAGGTTTATAATTCGGAATTTGAAAATGGACAATAGCTTTTATAGCTTCTTTTGCATTTTCCCATCTATATTGCCAGTCAAATTTATAAGTCGACCATTCCTCCTCTTCACCTGTCTGATAAAAATATAATTGTAAGCCTCGATCGGTTTCCAAAATAAAAAAGACAGGATCGGTCCGAAGTGTATCAGGAACAACTTCTGGAACCTCATCGCTGCTATCCTTAGGTGCCACAACTACATTAACCGGTTCTTTTTCAATGGTAGCTCGTTCGCTGATTACCCGTAAGGGTTCAGACAGCCACTTGTATAAAGCTTCCTCGGATGCTATACGAAACAAAGCATTCATCTCAATCTGACAAAGAGCTATATTTCTGACAGCCATTCCCTCAATCATTAAGTGTGCCGTACTATCCGGCAAGTTTAAAAATAATCCAACCGTATCACTTTTTGCCAATTTTACCATACCATCCAATAAACCTTTTTGCTTTAGCAACTGATGATAACCGGGAACCCTATGTAAATCTATTCGCTCACTATCAGTTGTATCCTGAACATTATAAGTTTCCTCAAACTGCTCCACATAACGATTTACGGATAAGCGAAAATAGGTTATATAATAAACAGACAATAGCAATACAACAGCTATCAAAATCAGTAGAATTTTATTATTTTTCGCAAAGTTCTTCATATTCTTCAACAATTTATTTCAAGGCACTAACGAAAGTATTTGATAAACTCATCTTTCACAATTAGTAAATATAAACATAAGCCCCCACAGAAAGCGTATGATAAACAACGTCCAAATCCTCATCACCAAGACGTATACAGCCATGCGTTACTGGCATTCCCAACAAACGCTGGTAAAGCGTTCCATGCAAAAGATAACCGTCTGCCATACGCAAAGCATAATCCCCCAAAACGCCTCTTTCATATCGGGATGGATCACCAGCTTTAGGAACAGGCAATCCCTCTTCAATAAATGCCCAATCAGGTTTTGACCATACTGGATTCTCAGTCTTCGATAATACTGTCATTCTTCCTCTTGGCGTTTTAAACATCCAAGAACGTTTCTCACTGACTAACTTTGTATAGCTACCGGACGAACAAAATCCCTCTCTAACCAAATTTCCCTTATTATTAAAAAGATAAAATTTATTCTTCGTGGTATTAATAACAATATAAGCCGTATGGGGCAAAAAAGCATCCAATTTTCGATCCAATACAGAAACGGCAGCTTTTAAAGATGACAACTCTTTTTGTACCTCTTTATCAACAAGCAAAGTTGAATCAACAACTCGCTTTCCTATCTTTCCAAAACTGACATTTTGCATTACCGGTGCAATATATATAGGCAACATCACAATAAATACAAGCAAGCATAAAATACAAATAGCAACAAGCCAATAAGACATACCTTTATCTTTTTTTGGCTTTCCCTCTTCGGTTGTTAATATTTCTGTTTCCATCCGTTTATTAGTTTTTTATTCTCCTCTTTTTTCATTCAACTCTTCACTCGCACCAATAATTAATACCTTAGTTCCTTTACTGGTATAACGATAAAGAGTAGCCATATCTTCATTTTCAAGAGCAACACAACCATTTGTCCAATTACCTCCACGCCCACCACCACCGTGCAATTCAATCAATCCTCCTGGTTGTGCATTCCTTAAAATAACACCATCTTTCTTTAATTTTTGAAAATTTGCACGATCAACAGCATTCGGATAATCCAACAAAAGTGCTTTATAATAACGTGTTCTCGAGCCATCCAAACGTTTTATTACCCGATATTCCCCCTCAGGAGTTGCATAATCTCCTTCACATCGTTTTTCACCCAACCAATTTTTTCCAAATTCCACCGGGAATGAATATTTTTTCTTTCCATTGTAATATATCATACAATACGCAGGTACTTTCTCCACAACAATAAGATAGGACTTTTCACGATCAGACTGTTCAATCGCTTTTTTCAATTGTTTCTGCCAAGTTGGAAGATTCTTAAAATATTCGTCCAACATCTTTCGTCCACTCTGATATGCCCTTCGTATTGATTCAGCCGCTATCCTGATTTTCTGCTGTCCAACATTAAATTCGCCCTTTTCAAAAGCTATCTCTGCTTCATTCAACAACAATTTACCACTGGAATGTTGATTAATGATTTTTCTACCAAGAGGCAAGGCTATAAATATTTTTTCAAAATCACTCATCTCACTTCTCAAAAGAGCGATCTCATCCCGTAATTCTTTTCGGGTATCTTGTTGAACACTCTTAGCTTTTTGTATAGCCTCTTTTCCCTTACTTTCAGCTTTTACAGCCAAAGTCTCCACCTCATCAAAATTACGGAGAAAAATAATTTTTTCATTTTGTTGCTTCCATTTTTTCATAGCTGTATCATACATAGCTTTCGCCTCTCGATACAAACTATTACAATAAATTTCAGCATTCAATTTTTCAGCATTCGACAAAACAATGCGTGCTGCTTCAAGTTCTTGAACCGGAGGTTCATTTGCCATACACACTAAGACGGTTAAAATTCCTCCTATTAATAAGGGTAATAATAATAACCACCATATCCATCTAATATGCTTTTTCACTCCCCGATCCCGTTTTCCTCTCATCATCTTTCCCGACAATTATATTGATTGATCTCCTTTTTACTTTTGGATAAAAAAAGGGTGTCCTCAGACACCCTTTAGCAATGTTGTCAAAATCGCTTATTTTTTTCCAGCTTTCTTGGCAATAGCTTCTGTCAATTCTGCATTGAGATCAGAAACTGATTTTTGTGCAGCATTCAATCTGTCCAAAACCTGAACAAAGTTTACATCACCAGCCATTGAAGCTTCAACTTCTCCAACTGTTGTTGTCACAACATTCAGTTCGTTACCAATTTGTTCCAAAGCTGCCTTACCTTCTTTTCCTTTCGGAGCTTTAGCTAACAGAGCTTTTGTTTCGTCAATAGCAGTTTTTACACTAGCCATAACTGTTTCAGCTTCCTGTTTTACAGCCTCTTTCTTTGCAGGGACAGCAGCAGCAACTGATTCTGCTTGTGCCTTCAATGCATCCAATTGAGCTGATTGTGCATCAAAATTCTTGAAGAAATTAGAATTTTCAGCTTCAATAGACTGCATAACACTTGCTAAAGAATCTTGCAATGCTTTGAACTCAGGAGCCATATAAATGTCTGCCTGTGCTGCTTGTGCACTTTCTACAGCAACTTTCGTTGCATCCATTTTCTCCTGCGGCATTTTTCCGCAACTTGTTGCTACGATCATCATAACAACGGCAAAACCCAGAAATAATCTGTTTTTCATCTTGATTAAAAAAATTAATTTTTTTACATTGTTGTTCTTCTCACTAGGGTATAAAAACAGTTAATTGCTTCTTTATACCCGAGAAAAATCGTGCAAATATATATTCTTTTTTGATACAAAATACCTTTGTGTGTCTTTTTTTTCAAAAAAATATAATATTATCATTATTTACTATATAACAAGGATATAAGTACTCTCAAAAATAGATTATATACTTCAATAAAAACAGAAGAAATTTATTTTTCTATGACCCCAAATGAATCCGATCATTTCTATATTTTTTATTAATTCTTTAAAATTTGATTTTAAGGGTCTACATCACAAAATAAACGAAGCGATCCGAAAGCTTTATCTTTACGTAATTCAGCAAATTCATTTTTTATCAAAGATTTCACCACAGGACCCCCAATTCCATTCCCTACCTTTAAAATCAAGATTAACCGATTTAAACCTCTAATTTTATTAACTTCAGGAACCGCTGGACCACAAACCCGAGATCCTAATTGTTCTCTCAAATGAGCAGCTAACTGATTTCCAGCATTTCGAAGACAAGCAACATCTTTATGACGTAATTCAAGCTGAATAATTCTCCCGTAAGGTGGATAAAAAAACAATTCACGCTCGGCAGAAAGCTGTGTAAAAAAAGACGAATAATCTCCATTTATTAACATCGAATACACTCTATTCTGAACATCAGTAGCCTGAATCACCACTTTTCCCTGCTCTCCTTTTCGACCACTTCGCCCGCTCACTTGCATCAACATACAAAAAGCCCGTTCTTCTGCCCTAAAATCAGGAAAACTAATTAAACGATCTGCATCTATTACCCCGACCAATTTCACATTCTCAAAATCCAATCCTTTAGTCACCATCTGCGTTCCTATCAATATATCCGTCCTCCCTTGCTCAAAATCATCGATCACTGCCCGAAATTTTGTTTTACTATTCATAACGTCTAAATCCATTCGAGCAATCCGACTTTCCGGGAATAATTGTCCCACTTCTTCTTCTATACGTTCCGTTCCTGGCGTTTTTTCCCGATAATGTCCTGTTCCGCAGGTAGTACAAAAATCATTCATTTTGACAATAGCCCCACAATATCGGCATATTAAAATATGTCGTTGCTTATAATAAGTAAGACTAACATCACAATGACTACATTTCGGTATTGCACCACATTGGTCACATTGTATATAGGAAGAATATCCTCGACGATTTTGAAACAGAATTACCTGCTTGCCATCAAGCAATACTTTGTGCATCTCCTCTATCAGTAAAGGAGAAAAACTTCCCTTCATTAATTTCTTTCTACGGTATTCCCCTATGTTCGCAATAACAATATCCGGCATTTGTACCCCTCCATAACGCCTATCTAATTGCACATATCCATATTTTTTTGTTTTAGCATTTTGATAAGACTCAAAAGAAGGAGTTGCAGAACCCAATAAAATCCGAGCACCAAACATTTTACCCAACATAACCGCAGCATCTCGCGCATTATATCGCGGTGCCGGCTCTTTTTGCTTATACGACACATCGTGCTCCTCATCTATAATAATCAATCCCAATTGAGTAAACGGCAAAAAAACTGACGAACGTACACCAAGAATTAATCCGAATGGTTGATCGCTACATTGTTTCCTCCATAATTCTGCCCGCATATCATCCGACATTCCTGAATGATAGATTCCAATTCCATTCCCAAATACTCGTTGCAATCTCCTCACAATCTGCAAAGTTAAAGCGATTTCAGGTAACATATAAAGCACTTGCTTCCCACGACTAATACACTCTTTTATCAAATGTATGTATACCTCTGTCTTTCCCGAAGAAGTGACTCCCTGAAATAATACACAATCTTTCTCCTCAAAGGCTTTTTCAATCTCCTCAAAAGCTTGCTGTTGCTCCATTGTTAAAGGATTACATACTCCTTTACTATTAGTATTTTGCTCAAACCGACTGACTGTTTTTTCTACTATTTGTAAAACCTGTTTTTCACATAATCCTTTCAAAGCTGACAAAGAACGACCGGTCATTTCAAGAAATTCAGCCTTACCTAATTCATTTTCCCTATTCTCTATCCACCGACACAACATCATATATTGAGCTGGTGCTCTTTTCAATCCATCCAAAACTGTTCCCAATTCATTTTCTGAAAAGGGACGTTTCCATCTCACAAAATGCTCAATTTTTTCCCGAAACATCTCATCTACTGTTTCTTTCACTTGTATATACTTACGTGCAAGCAATGAACGAACAACAACTATTCCGTTTTTGAGTTTCAAATATTTCTCTACATCTTTCAACGCAACATACACCCCTGGTTGTAAAAAATCAAGCAAAGCTATTTCGTTAGGAGATAAATCCATCGAATCAATTTCAGTCATCGCACGGGTAATGCTAGTAAAACTTTCCAATCGAAAAATAACTGGTAAGGCAGCTCTCATCACTTCACCCGGCGTCGCCATATAATATTCACTCAGCCATAATAGAAATCTTAAATGCAAATCAGAAATCTTCACTTGTTCCTCCGCAATACCCTCTAAAGATTTCACTTCATACCCTTCTGGTTTTTGCTCGTGTAATCGCCATACAATCGCCATATATTTCTTATTTCCAGAAAAAGATACAAGCACCAATACTCCAACCTCCACCCTCTTTTCAAGTTCTTCAGGAACGGAATAGGTGAACATACCATCAACAGCCAAGGGCACTACAACATCTACAAATTTCATTGAATAAAACAAGTTACATAAACATAAACGCAACGCAAAATTTCCAAGGCAAAAAGCTTAGAACATTCAAAAATACAAATAAAAACGATAGTTCAAAGAATAAAATTATAGACCGTGAAGAATCATTACACAGTCTATAATTTCAAACATTTTAAATCAGATATTGAATGTTATATATTTAATATTGATAGTTATCCCACCTATCTACGTTTTGTTGAATCGTTTAATCAACTAAACAATTCAACAAATAAACAAAGCGTTATCTTCTATACATTAACCTCAAACATTATAAAACAATTGAATAAAGCAATATTACTATCAGATTGACAATATCCTAACTAAATTTAATAATTCAGGATTTAAATTTTTAGTATGTTTTATTGTTTTATTAAAAGGTACGTGCACAATTTCCTTATTCATAATACCCAGCATAATGCTTTTCTGATCGTCCATCAGTGCATCCACAGCTGCGGCTCCTAATTGACTTGCTAATACTCTATCAAACTGAGAAGGAGATCCACCTCGTTGCATATGCCCCAATACAGATACACGAATATCATACTCTGGATGCTTTTGTGCTACTTTCTCGGCAATACTGTAAGCACCTCCCGATTTTTCACCTTCGGCAACAATCACAATACCACTGGATTTCTTCGGATTATAATCCTTTTCAATGAAATGCTCTAAATCAGTCAGATCTGTTTCCACCTCAGGCACTAAAACAGCTTCTGCTCCAGTAGCAATAGCCGTTCTTAATGCAATAAATCCAGCATCACGCCCCATCACTTCCACAAAGAAAAGACGATTATGAGCACTTGCCGTATCCTTAATCTTATCCACCGCATCAATTGCCGTATTAACAGCCGTATCATATCCTATCGTAGAATCAGTTCCGTATAAATCATTATCAATCGTCCCCGGTATTCCAACCACCGGAATATCGTGTTCCTGAATCAACAATTTAGCACCAGTAAAAGAGCCATCACCGCCGATCACCACCAAAGCATCAATCTTTTGTGCCATTAATGCCTGTGCGGCCTTTGTACGTCCTTCCGGTGTACGAAAGTCAATACTCCGCGCTGATTTCAATATCGTACCTCCACGCTGAATAATATTACTGACATCGCTGGATTTCAATCTTTTAATATCTCCTTCTATCAATCCCTGATAACCACCATAAATACCATAAGCTTCACAACCGTTAAAAATAGCAGTCCGAACAACTGCTCTGATAGCAGCATTCATTCCCGGAGCATCACCTCCTGATGTCAAGACTCCGATTCTTTTAATTTTTCCCATAATTCAACTATGTAATTAATTTATTGTAGTTCTATTTTATGCTTTATTTCTTCCATAATCCACAAAGGAGTAGACGTTGCTCCACTAATCCCTACACTTTTTGCATTCTTCAGCATATCAGGTGTCACATCATCTGCTTCTTGTACAAAATAAGTACGAGGATTTACTGCCTGACAAACAGCGAAAAGTTGTTTTCCATTGGAACTTTTCTCTCCACTCACAAAAATAATAATATCGTGCAATCCGGCAAATTCTTTCAACTGAGGAATTCTATTTGCCACTTTACGACAAATAGTGTCATTGACCATCACTTTATCCCCACCTCTCTCACGTAAAAGTGCCGCAATCGACTGAAAACCGTCAAGACTTTTAGTTGTCTGTGAAAATAAAATCACCGGACGGTTAAAATCAATCTGACAGATATCCGTTTCATTTTCTATCACCAAAGCCTCTCCGTTTGTCTGCCCCACAAGTCCAATTACCTCAGCGTGTCCTTGTTTCCCATATATAACAATCTGTCCTCTTTCTTCTTTCGCTTGTTCATAAGCTTCGCGTATTCTTTTTTGCAAATTTAATACCACTGGACAAGAGGCATCAATCACTTCTATTCCATTTGTCCTTGCCATTTCATACGAAATAGGTGGTTCACCGTGAGCCCGAAACAACACCCGACAATCTCGCAAAACGGAAAATTCTTCGTGTTCTATCGACTTCAATCCCTTTTGTCGCAATCGCTCTACTTCCAAATTATTATGTACAATATCACCGATACAATAAAGCAGCCCCTTCTCTAATTCCTGTTCTGCCTTTTGTATGGCATTCACTACGCCAAAACAAAATCCGGAATGTTCATCAATCTCTACTCTCATAGTCTAAAATACAAAAAATGAACACACAACGCCCATTTATCATCCTTCATCGCTATCTCTCACTTTATTAATCACCTCCACCATAAAACGAACTTGTTCATCAATGGTCATATCATTATTATCAATCACAATAGCATCATCGGCTTGTCGCAAAGGACTTATCTCTCGATGCGTATCAATGTAATCGCGTTTTCGAACATTCGCCTCCACTTCCTCATAACTCACCTGTTCTCCCTTCCCAATCAATTCTTTATACCGACGTTCCGCCCTGATTTTTGGCGATGCTGTCATAAAAAATTTAACATCAGCAGCCGGAAATACAACACTACCAATATCACGTCCATCCATAATAACACTTTCATTTCTTCCCATTTCACGCTGTTGTGCCACCAAAAAATCTCGTACAAAATCAATCGCAGCAACCCCACTCACCTGATCTGAAACCTCCATTCCTCGAATTTGATCTTCCACATATTCATCGTTCAGATAAATTTCATAACGACACAAATCTTGGTTATATTTAAAACGAATCTGAATATCGCACAATCGACGTTGCAACTTTTCCTTATCCACTATTCCATCAACAATCATTCCCTCACGCATTGCCTCCAACGTCACTGCTCGATACATAGCACCCGTATCAATATAAGTTAATCCTAATTGAGTCGCTACAATCTTTGCTACCGTACTTTTACCCGTAGACGAGTATCCGTCAACCGCAACTGTCAATATTTTATATCTTTCATTCATAAGCAATATCAAAAAATTATGACCTTATTTTAAGGAACTTATAAAAATAAGCAATCAGCCAACATAGATAATACGCACAAAGATATAACAATTTTCTATATCTTATCGAGATATATACCCCTGATTCTGAGCAAAAAATAATGCAAACGATAGAAATCAGTCAA
>JAVXFZ010000094.1:0-9171 GCA_036657595.1 Odoribacter sp.
GACGGCGGAGGGGCGGGCGTTGAACCGTCGGACGGAGATCAAGATTCGGTAGGGGGTTTTAAGGAGGAATGAACATTTAAGGGTAGAGATATGAAAAGTTATGAGATCAGTGGTTTCGAGGTGATGGAGTATGAGGAGGCGGTATCGACGAATACGTTGGCGGAGGGTATACCGTTTAAGGAATGGCGCGATCGCACGGTGGTGTTGACGTATCGGCAGACGGGGGGACGCGGGCAGGCGAGCAATCGTTGGGAGAGCGAGGCGGGGAAGAATATTTCGATGACGGTGGTGTTGAAGCCGGCGGGTTTGGAGGCGGGGAAGCAGTTTGCGGTGTCGATGGTGGTGGCGTTGGGGGTATTGGATTTTGTGCGTAGTCGTGTGGGGCGGGGGACGGTGAAGTGGCCGAATGATGTGTATGTGGAGGATCGGAAGGTGGCGGGGATCTTGATTGAGCATCGGATAGCGGGGGCTTACGTGCAGGGTTCGTTGTGTGGGATAGGGCTCAACATCAATCAGGAGGAGTTTCTGTCGGACGCACCGAACCCGGTGTCGTTGTATCAGTTGACGGGTCGGGAGGAGGCGTTAGAGACGGCGTTGGGCGATTTGTTGGCGGCGATCGGCGGTCGTTATGCGTTGATGGGCGACGAGGCGGGTTTGCGGCGGTCGTTTCGGGAGGAGTTGTACCGTGGGCAGGGGGTGTACGCTTGGGAGGATGCGGGGGGAGTGTTTGAGGCGGGGATAGAGGGGATAGATGAATACGGGCAGTTGGTATTGCGGGATGTGTCGGGGGGTCGGCGGGTGTATGGTTTTAAGGAGGTGCGGTATCTATAAGTTGTAGGAAAGGAAGCGGTTTTGGCATAATTTGATTATCTTTACGGCATTATTTATTTAAGCCGGGTCGTGATGATCACATTATATTAATGACATTTGAAAAATTGAACTTAGTAGAGCCTATTTTAAAGGCGCTGCGTCAGGAGGGCTATGAGACGCCTACTCCTATTCAGGAAAAGGCTATCCCCTATGTATTGGCGGGTAAGGATTTATTGGGATGTGCCCAGACGGGTACGGGTAAGACGGCAGCGTTTTCTATACCTATATTACAGCATTTATATGAGCGGGGGAATGTGCGGGGTCGTCGGGAGATCAAGGCGTTGGTGTTGACGCCGACGCGCGAGTTGGCGATACAGATCGACGAGAGTTTTGCGGCTTACGGTCGTCACACGGGGGTGAGTCATTTGGTGGTTTTCGGAGGGGTGTCGCAGGTTCCTCAGGTGGAGATGTTGCGCAAGGGGGTGGATGTGTTGGTGGCGACGCCGGGTCGGTTGTTGGATTTGATCCAGCAGCGTTACATTGATTTGCGGACGTTGGAGTATTTTGTGTTGGACGAGGCGGATCGTATGTTGGATATGGGCTTCATCCACGATATAAAGCGGATTTTGCCGTTGTTGCCGGCGAAGCGTCAGACGTTGTTTTTTTCGGCGACGATGCCGGTAGAGATCGCGAAGTTGGCGGATTCAATGTTGCGAGATCCGATGAAGGTGGCGGTGACGCCTCCTGCCTCGACGGTGGATATGATTGATCAGTCGGTGTATTTTGTGGAGAAGAACGATAAGAAGGAGTTGATGATTGCGTTGTTACAAGATCCGTCGATAGAGTCGGCGTTGGTATTTTCTCGTACGAAATACGGTGCGGACAAGATCGCCCGTTTTCTGAGCAAGGAGGGGATATTGGCGGATGCTATCCACGGCGAGAAGTCGCAGACGGCGCGTCAGCGGGCGTTATCGAATTTCAAGGAGCATAAGATACGGGTATTGGTGGCGACGGACATAGCGGCGCGGGGGATAGATGTGGACGAGTTGAGCCACGTCATCAACAACGATTTGCCGGAGGTAGCGGAGACGTATGTTCACCGCATTGGTCGGACGGGTCGTGCGGGGCATAGTGGGGTGGCGATTTCGTTTTGCAGTTCGGAGGAATTGCCGTTGTTGAAGGAGATACAGAAGTTGATAGGGAAGAAGATCCCGGTGGTATCGGGGCATACGTGTGCTTCGCCGTCGGCGGAGAAGGCGCATCAGGAGGCAGAGAAAAAGTTGGTGGTGAAGGCAAAGGAGAACAAGATATTTCGGGGCAGTCGTGCGACGGGAGATTTTTGGCGGCGCAAGAAGCGCAACGCCGGGCAATAGGCGGCGGTGGCGGGTGAGGGAGCAAATGCGGGCTTCCGGAAATATTTTCAGACAGGTAGTTTTTTTATTCTGCATAGTTTTTTTTAACTTTGGGCGGCAATTGGGGGGAGGGTGACAGGAAACAGGTTTATAAACGATCTATATGGTTGAGAATTATTCGGAAGATTCGATACGGACGCTGGATTGGCAGGAGCATATCCGGCTGCGTCCGGGGATGTACATAGGGAAGTTGGGCGACGGAGCGGCGCCCGACGATGGTATTTATATATTGGTGAAGGAGGTGGTGGACAATTCCATTGACGAGTTTGCGATGGGCTGTGGGACGGAGATTTTGATCACCGTCGAGGGCTGGAAGGTCACCGTGCGGGACTATGGGCGGGGGATTCCTTTGGGTAAATTGGTGGATGCCTCGTCGAAGATGAACACGGGAGCGAAGTACGATTCGGAGGCGTTCAAAAAGTCGGTCGGCTTAAATGGCGTGGGCATCAAGGCGGTGAACGCTCTTTCGGAGAGTTTTGAAATACAATCTTTCCGTGACGGGGAAACGAAATACGTGCGTTATTGTCGGGCGAAGATTGTGGAGGAGCGGGATGTCGAGCCGACGCAGGAGGTCAACGGCACGCAGGTGGTGTTCGTCGCCGACCGGGAGATTTTCGGCAGTTACCATTTTATCGCCGAGTATTTAGAGGCGATGGTGAAGAACTATATTTTTCTGAACACCGGTTTGACGGTGCTTTTCAATGGTCATAAATATTTCTCGAAGCGTGGTTTGTACGATCTTTTGACGGAGAATATGAACGGCGAGGGTTTATACCCGATCATCCACCTCAAGGGGGATGACATCGAGATGGCGATGACGCACGGTCGGCAGTACGGCGAGGAGTATTTCTCGTTTGTCAACGGTCAGCATACGACGCAGGGCGGCTCGCACCTGAATGCTTTCCGCGAGGCGATCGCGAAGACCATCCGTGATTTTTATAAGAAGGACTTTGACATTGCGGACATACGGACGTCGGTGATCGGGGCGATCAGCATCAAGGTGCAGGAGCCGGTGTTTGAGTCGCAGACGAAGACGAAGTTGGGCTCGAAGGACATCGGACCCGACGGACCGACGGTGCGTAATTTTGTGATGGATTTTATTACGAAGGAGTTGGACAACTACCTGCATCGGAACCCCGAAACGGCGGATTTGTTGTTGCGTAAGATCACGGAGACGGAGCGCGAGCGCAAGGCGATGTCGGGGGTGCAGAAGCTGGCGCGCGAGCGGGCGAAGCAGGTGAGCTTGCACAACCGCAAGTTGCGCGATTGCCGGGTTCATTTTAACACCAACCACGAGCAGAAGAACGAGTCGTCGATCTTCATCACGGAGGGCGATTCGGCGAGCGGTTCGATCACGAAATCGCGGAATGTCAATACGCAGGCGGTCTTCAGTTTGCGGGGGAAGCCCTTGAACTCCTTTGGGATGACGAAAAAGGTGGTCTACGAGAACGAAGAATTTAATTTATTGCAGGCGGCATTGAACATAGAGATGGGTTTGGAGGAGTTGCGTTATAACAATGTGATTATGGCGACGGATGCGGATGTTGACGGGATGCACATCCGTTTGTTGCTGTTGACGTTTTTCCTTCAATTTTTCCCGGATCTGGTGCGCGGCGGTCACGTATACATCCTTCAAACGCCCCTGTTCCGGGTGCGCAACAAGAAGGAAACGCGCTACTGCTATTCGGATGCCGAGCGTGAGAGTGCGATCCAGAAGTTGGGACCGAAGCCGGAGATCACGCGCTTCAAGGGTTTGGGGGAGATCTCGCCCAACGAGTTCGAGCATTTCATCGGCAAGGACATACGTTTAGAGCCGGTGCGCATCACCCGCGGCGAGTCGATCGGCGAGGTGTTGAGTTACTATATGGGCAAGAACACGCCGGAGCGACAGGATTTCATTATTGACAACTTATATATAGAGAAGGACGAACTGCGGTGAGTCGGAAAAAAAGATTTCATCTAAACAACGAACAAAGAGCGACGGCAAGGAGGGGACGGTGACGGACGAACGATAAACGATAAAGCGACAGATGACAGAGGACAGTATAGACATTGAGTTAAATCCGGAAGGGGGAAAGGATCGGAAAGACACCTTCCCGCCGGACGATCACCAAGCGCAGAGCGTCGCCGACCTCCCGGAGGAGGCGGAGGGGATGCCGCAGTTGGTGGTGGAAGTAAACACGGAAGATCGCGGGGAGATACGCTCCATCCAGCATCTTTCGGGGATGTATCAAAAGTGGTTTCTCGACTATGCTTCGTATGTGATATTGGAGCGTGCCGTGCCGTATGTCAACGACGGACTGAAACCCGTGCAACGCCGTATCCTTCACTCGATGCGGGAGCTCGACGACGGACGCTATAATAAGGTAGCGAACATTGTCGGTAATACGATGAAATATCACCCTCACGGCGATTCTTCGATCGCCGATGCGCTGGTGCAATTGGGGCAAAAAGAGCTGTTGATAGATTGTCAGGGAAACTGGGGGAATCTCTTCACGGGCGACGATGCGGCGGCATCGCGCTACATCGAGGCGCGGCTGTCGAAGTTTGCGCTGGAGGTGGTCTTCAATCCGAAGACTACGATTTGGAAGCCCTCGTACGATGGGCGCAACCGCGAGCCGGAGACCTTTCCGGTGAAGTTCCCGTTGCTGTTGGCGCAGGGCGTGGAGGGGATCGCCGTCGGGCTGGCTTCCAAGATCTTACCGCATAATTTTAATGAGCTGATCGACGCTTGCATCGCTCATTTGAAGCACGAGGATTTTGTGTTGTATCCCGATTTTCCGACGGGGGGGATGATTGACGTGGCGCGCTATGCGGACGGTATGCGGGGAGGAAATGTGAAGATACGGGCGAAGATAGAGAAGGATGGGAGCAATAAGGCGTTGAAGATCACGGAGATTCCTTTCGGACGGACGACTTCGACGCTGATAGAGAGCATCATCAAGGCGAACGATAAGGGGAAGATCAAGGTGAAGAAGATCGACGACAATACGGCGCGCGAGGTGGAGATTCTGATCCAGTTGTCGCCGGGGGTGTCGCTCGATAAGACCATCGACGCGCTGTATGCCTTCACGGATTGTGAGTTGTCGATTTCGCCGAATGCCTGTGTGATCGAGAACGACCGCCCGCGTTTTATGCCGGTGTCGGATATTCTACGGCAGTCGGCGGACGATACGGTGAAGCTCCTGAAATTGGAGTTGGAGATACGCCTCGGCGAGCTGATGGAGGAATTGCACTTTGTGTCGTTGGAACGGATTTTTATCGAGGAGCGGATTTATAAGGACAAGCAGTTTGAAGAGGGCGACACGATAGAGTTTGTCATTGCCTACGTGCACCGACGCCTCCAACCGTTTTTACCTAAATTATACCGGGAGGTGAGCGACGAGGATGTCAAACGTTTGCTGGAGATCAAGATGAAGAGGATCTTGAAGTTCAGTTCGTTAGAGGCAGACCAATACATCGCCACGCTCGAGGCGGAGGTGTTGGAAGTGAAACACCACATCGAACAGATCATCCCGTACTCAATTGCTTATTACGAGCGTATTCGCACGAGATACGGCAAGGGAAGAGAACGAAAAACAGAGATACGTAATTTTGAAAACATAGAGGCGGCAAAGGTCGTGATCGCCAACGAAAAATTGTACATCAACCGCGAAGAGGGCTTTGTCGGTACGGCATTGAAGAAGGACGAATTAATCTGCGAGTGTTCGGATATGGACGAGGTGATCATCTTTAAGAAAGACGGCACCTACTATGTGACAAAAGTCGCGGATAAGATTTTTATCGGAAAAGACGTTTGCTATGTGAATGTATTCAAGAAAAACGATAAGCGCACGATCTACAATACGGTCTACCGCGACGGGAAGTTCGGCAGCTCGTATGTAAAGCGTTTTAATGTCACGGGTGTCACGCGCGACAAGGTGTACAACTTCACGCGCGGCACGTCGGGTTCACGGATTCTTTATTTCACGGCGAACCCCAACGGCGAAGCCGAACGCATACGGGTGTGCCTGAAACCCAAACCGGCGTTGAAGAAGTTGATTTTTGAATATAATTTTGCCGACCTGACGATCAAGGGGCGCGACTCGCAGGGGAATACGCTGACGAAGAACGATGTACACAAGATCAACGTTGTGCAGAAGGGGGTTTCGACCTTGGGGGGACGACAGATATGGCTGGACGAAGACGTCTTCCGCCTGAATACCGACAGCCGCGGTAAGTACCTCGGCGAGTTTCAGGGCGACGAACGCATCGTCATCGTGGGCAAAAACGGACTGTATTATACCTCTGACTTTGACCTCGGCAACCACTACGAAGGGGGCTACCTCGTCTTTGAGAAATGGGAGGCGGAGAAGGTTTGGACGGCAGTATTTTTCGATGCCGAACAGAATTTCTATTACCTCAAACGCTTCCGCTTGGAGGAAAGCGCGCGCCCCGCATCCATCATCGGCGAAGCGGAAGGATCACGACTCGTGGCGGTGAGCGGCGAACGCCACCCCCGCTTTGAACTTGTCTTCGGCGGACGGTATAGCGAGAAACAACCGGAAACCATCGTTGCCGACGAGTTTATCGCCGAAAAGTCGAGCAAAGCACGCGGAAAACGACTCACCACCTTTGAACTCAAAGAGGTGCGCGAGGTGGAACCGCTGGTCAGGGACGACGACCAACTCCCCACCGACACCATCGAACTGGAGATCACCAACCCCGAAGAGTTGGACGGAAACGAACAGATGAAACTAAATTTTAATAACGAAGATATTCCCGCCGGCGTGTGAGCTGCGGAAACTCTTTTTTTTTTCATTTTTTAAAACCGAAACAATGAAATATTTTTTATTAGGTTATATGGGAAGCGGCAAAACTCGCATTGGAAAAGAAATGGCTGCTGAGAAAGGTATTCGATTTTTTGACCTCGATGCCTACATCGTCGAACGCGAACACCGCACGATTAATGCCATCTTCGACACGGACGGCGAAGAGCGGTTTCGACACTATGAGACTCGCTATTTGCAAGAGATTTGCGAGCTGTATGAAAATTTTGTCCTCTCGACGGGAGGGGGGACACCCTGCTACAATGGGAATATGGAGTATATGAATGCCAACGGACATACGATCTTCCTCGACGTGGATGTCGATATTCTCACCGCACGGCTCGCCCACTCTAAATACAAACGCCCCCTGATCGGCGCAGTCGGCAAGGACGACCTGCGCGGACACATCCTGCGCCACTTGGCGGAACGGATGCCCTTTTACAGTCAGGCTGCCGAGGTGATGACCATCGAATCTAAATTTAAACCCTTTAATCCCGACCGATGAAAACCTCCTTCTTAATGCCCTCCGCCTTGCTGCTGCTGCTGCTGGCGACGGGCGGATGCTCCGAAAAAAAGGAGAAGAAGATCGAAACGCCGGAAGCCATCGAAAATATATTTGCCCGCAAGAGCGTGAGGAAATATACGGCGCAAGCGGTCGAAAAAGATAAAGTGCTCCTCCTGCTCGAAGCCGGAATGTCGGCTCCCAGCGGGAAGGACACCCGACCGTGGGAACTCCTCGTCGTGAACGAACGCGCCCTCTTAGACTCGCTGGCGAGCGCGCTCCCCTATACCAAAATGCTCGAAGAGGCACCGATGGCAATCATCGTCTGCGGCGATACGACGAAATCTTCCTACTGGTTTTTGGACTGTTCCGCCGTGGCACAAAATATCCTCCTTGCCGCCGAAGCGCTCGATCTCGGTGCCGTCTGGACGGCTTCCTTTCCCTACGGCGAACGGATGGACGCGGTAAGAAGATTTATAACATTGCCGGACCACATACAACCCCTCTGCGTTATCCCCGTCGGTTACCCCGCCGTGGTGACGACTCCCAAAAAGAAATGGGACCCCGCAAAAGTACATACGAACCGCTGGTAGCCAACGACAAAAACGCTTTCCCCGCGGGACACAAAAAAGAAGGTCGCCACCCTGTGCGACCTTCTCCCTTTCGTTCTGTATGCCGGCGACCCTTGAAGGGGTCAGCCCTTATCCTCCCGTCTGTGGCGAATAAATACAAATCGACCTCGACGCTCTCTTGTGCTTATAACTGCGCGTAAAAGAATAAATGTACAGCTTCTTCACATCCCAGCCCTCCGGGATCTCCATCGTCTGCGTGCCCGTCTGTGTGCGGTCACCCATCTTGCGAGTCAGACAAAGAGGCTTTTCCGAATCTGCACAAAGCAGTACCGCGTAAATCTCATCGTCCGGATAGCTCATACAACCATCATAAGACGCGCCGATCGTAAACGTGAGGTGCGTCTTCGCCGCGTCCAGCTCCGCCTTGATGTTCGGCGGATACTCATTCCCGAATGCACAAAGGATACGTGGATAATCAATGTCCGGAACATACCTGCCGCTAATGACTTCTACGACCACATTCGTCTTATTCTTCTGAATGAAAACATTCGTCATCGACTGCGTCCGACGATGCTGCGGGAAACCCAATCGAATGCCGCTGATCAGAGTACTGGAAAGTTCTCCTAATGATGAAATAATAGCCCGCTGTATCTGCTGGCTGGGTTGCTTACTCGGATTCTTCGCTATCTTCAGTTTGCTGATCGTCTGACCTTTCAACATACAAAAAGTAACGTTACCCGTGGATTTTCTTAATCCTTGATTGAAAAGTTCATAAGTAATGGACATAAGCAATTTAATTTAAAAAATGAAACATTTAAATAAAAACAACTTACCACTCCTTCCCTCCAAGAGAACAGGCTCCGGAAGACGACGACATCCGACATCCACTCCGACACCTGCGAACACATACAAAACTTTTATACTCCAAAATTAAAACAGAATTTTTTTTTAAACAAGCTTTTTGGCAACTTTTTTTACCTTTATTTCAACTTTTTTTACATAATAACGGGGGCGTTTGCTCACAAAAAGATCCGCCCCGCAATACATTCAACGACGACCGGTGGGAG
>JAVXFZ010000095.1:0-9125 GCA_036657595.1 Odoribacter sp.
ATTTCAAGTTTTACGATGTAGCAAGCCTTTTTTGATGTCCTTGTATCCATTAGTATAGTTCACATTATTTATTCATATATTAAAATTCAAATGAATCTAATCAAAATCATTTTCACAGGGCTCTGTCTCCTTGTTTTTACCGGTTTGATGGCTCAGGAAAATCCGCTTTGGATGCGTTATCCTGCCATATCACCCGATGGGAAGACCATCACTTTTTGTTACAAAGGGGATATTTTTTTAGTCGCTACGGAAGGTGGCAAGGCTACTCAGTTGACGACACATCCGGCTTATGACGGCAGACCGACGTGGTCGCCCGACAGTAAAACCATCGCTTTTGCTTCTGCCAGAGACGGGGGGATGAACCTTTATACGGTCCCGACGAGTGGTGGTACGCCTACGCGGCTGACCTTCTATTCGGGCGGTGAAATGCCGGTGTGCTTCACTCCCGACGGTAAAGAGATCATTTATCGCGCCAATGTGATGCCGGAATCAGCATACGGACAATTCCCCAGCGGCGGACAAGTGTATAAAGTGAGCGTGAACGGCGGTCGTCCGGAACGCTTTCTGACCTTTGACGCTTCTGATATTTGCTTCAATGAAAAAGGAGATCAGATCGTCTATCACGACTATAAGGGTTATGAAGACAATTGGCGGAAGCACCATCAGTCGTCAGTGTGCCGGGACATCTGGTTGCACGATCTGAATACGAATCAATATACCAATTTGACCCATCAGCAGGTGGAGGATCGGACGCCTATCTTCGCGGATCACGACCAAAGTCTTTATTTTTTGAGCGAGCGTTTCGGAGATTTCAATGTCTGCAAAATGGAGTTGAAAAATCCTTCAGCGATTCAACAAATTACGAAACACAGCAAACATCCGGTGCGCTTTTTGACCAAATCAAAGAACGACATCTTGTGTTATTTCTTTAATGGAGAGATCTATACGTTGCAGGCGGGTAAACAAGCGAAAAAAGTGTCGATCCAAATCGTAGCCGACGATATGGAATCGCCCATCGCAAAAATGAGTATGAGCCGAGGTGCTTCTGAATTTTCTATTTCACCGGATGGTGAAGAATTTGCGCTCATCATCCGCGGCGATGTGTTTGTCGCAAATGCAGAGTTTGGCACGACAAAACGGATCACCAATACCCCTACCCAAGAACGGTCGGTAGAGTTTTCAGCAGACGGACGTTCATTGGTATATGCCGGCGAACGGGACGGACATTGGAATATCTATGTGTCACGGATTAAAAATAAAGACGACAAATCGTTCACCTATGCCAAAGAGATAGAGGAAGAACAGATCACGAAAGGCAAGAATGCCTGTTTCCAACCCTCATTTTCTCCTGATGGCAAAGAGATTGCCTATCTGGAAAACCGCACGGAGATCAAAGTGATTGAGGTGAAAAATAAAAAGGCAAGAACGGTGTTACCCGGTAAGTATAATTATTCGTACACAGACGGCGATCAATGGTATCAATGGTCTCCGGACGGGAAATGGATCTTAGCCAAATATTTTGAAAAAGGAGGTTGGCAGCACAATGATGTCGCCTTGGTGAAAGCGGATGGCAGCGGAGAGATCCACAATCTGACGAATAGCGGATACAGCGATCAGAATCCGAAATGGATGATGAACGGGAAAGCCATCATTTGGATGAGCGACCGTCAAGGGATGCGGAGCCACGGCAGTTGGGGAGCTGAATATGACATTTATGCTCTGTTTTTGGATACGGAAGCGTGGGATGAATTTCAGATGGATAAAGAAGAATTGGCACTTGCCAAAGAGATGAAGAATTTGCAGAAGAAAAAAGAAGCAGAAGAGAAAGCGGCAGCCGAGAAGAAAGAGAAAAAAGATAAGAAAAAGGACAAGGAGGAGGATAAAAAATCAGCCACAGATAAAAAAGAGAAAGAGCTGCCGGAATTGAAGATTGATTTTGAGAATTTAGAAGACCGGATTGTACGGCTGACGATTAATTCGTCGCGACTGGGGGATGCGGTGTTGACAAATGATGCTTCGAAACTTTACTATCTGTCAGCCTTTGAAGGAGGATATGATCTTTGGGTCAGAGATTTTAAAAACGGCAGCACCCGCATTTTATCAAAAATCAACAGAGGTGGCGGTGCCTTACAAATGGACAAAGAGGGTAAAAACTTATACCTACTGTCGGGCGGTCAGATTTCAAAAATAGACCTCAATTCCGGTCAGTTGAAAGGGATGGATTATAAGGCTGATTTTGAATTGAAAAAGCCGGAAGAACGCGCCTATTTGTTCGATCACGTATGGCAACAAGTGGCGGATAAGTTTTATGATCCGAGCATCCACAATATCAATTGGGCGTTCTATAAAAATGAGTATGCCCGTTTTCTACCGTACATCAACAACAATTATGACTTTGCTGAAATGCTGGGCGAGATGTTGGGTGAGTTAAATGCTTCACATACGGGAGCCAGCTATCGCGGCGGCGGCAGTCCGACACAGACGGCAAATTTCGGCGCATTTATGGATGAGCAATACGAGGGTAACGGACTCAAGATTAAAGAAATTTTGGATAAAGGACCGTTGAATTTCAGCAACAGTAAGATCAAAAATGGCGATGTGATCCTGAAAATCAACAATCAAACCATCGAGAAAGGAAAGGATTACTTTCATTTGTTAGAAAATTTAGAAGGAGAACGGGTGATGTTGACAATGTATGATCCCACGACTAAAAAAGAATGGGACGAGTATGTGAAACCGATCTCTTCCGGCAAACAAAATGAATTGTTGTATGAAAGATGGATCACCCAACGCAAAGAAATGGTGGAGAAGCTGTCGAACGGAAAAATCGGTTATGTGCATATCAAAAATATGGACAGCCCCAGTTTCCGCAAAGTGTATGCAGAACTATTGGGACGCTACCGGAACAAAGAGGCGATCGTTGTTGACACCCGTTACAACGGTGGAGGCTGGCTGCACGAAGATCTGTTGCATTTATTGAGCGGCAAGAAATATGCTGAGTTTGTACCTCGCGGTCAGTTTATCGGTGAAGATCCTTTCACACAATGGAATAAACCTTCTGCCGTCATCATCAGCGAAAGTAATTACAGCAATGCTCACGGATTCCCTTGGGCGTATAAAGAACTGAAATTAGGCAAATTGGTGGGAATGCCCGTGCCGGGAACGATGACTGCCGTTTGGTGGGAAAACCTGATGGATCCGAGCTTGGTATTCGGCATCCCGCAAGTAGGGATGAAGGATAATCAGGGACGGATATTGGAAAATATGCAGTTGGAACCGGATATTCAGGTGACCAATGATCCGGAGAATGCACTCAAAGGTCGGGATTTGCAACTGGAAGCAGCTGTTGAAAGCCTGATGAAAGAAATAAAATAAACGAAAGATCGTTTGTTTCGTATGGAAATCCCGCTTTAAAGCTACGGTTTTGTTGATTTATTATTTGTTTTACACCATTAATGAATCAACAAAACGCAAGCCGGCGGGATTTTTTGTATCTTAGCACCCCGAAAAAAGTAATTTATTTATTTTAATTGATACAATGATTCATCTACGTTTTTACCTTTTTTTCCTCTCTTGTCTGCTATCCATCTCCCTTAGTTCCTGCCATCCGCGGAAAGGGGAAGGACGAATGGTGAGTGTCAGTATTCTTCCTCAAAAATACCTGACAGAACGGATTGCCGGCGATTATGTAAAAGTCAATGTGATGATCCCGGCGGGAATGAATCCGGCGACCTGCGATTTGAGCACGGGACAATTGAAAAAGTTATACGACAGTGAGGTGTGTTTCACGATCGGCTATTTGCCTTTTGAGATCACTCATCTGTACCCGATATTGGAACAGCATCCGGAGATTCGGATGGTGAACCATTCCGAGCATCTTCAGTTGGTGAGTGGAGGTTGTGGGGGACATTCCCACGAAGGGCACGATCACGCGGAAGGCGTTGATCCTCATATTTGGCTTTCGCCCGTTTATGCACAAAGGATGGCGAATACGATTTGCGAGGTGTTGTCGGAAAAATATCCGGAACGGGAAGAGGTGTTCCGGGAGCATCTCAAAGAATTGACAGAGGAAATAAATGGTATTGCAGCAAAAGCCAGTCGTGTGTTAAAGAATAAGACACGCAAGACCTTCCTGATTTATCATCCTGCGCTCACCTATTTTGCCGCCGATTACGGACTGGAGCAAGTGTCTATTGAAGACGAAGGCAAAGAGCCGAATCCGGCACATCTGAAAAAGATCATTGATTTGGCACGTGAGAAAAGCATCCGTATCATATTCATACAAAATCAGTTTGACTCTAATAATGCAGCCGCCATCGCCCGAGAAATAGGAGGTAAAATCATCCCCATCGACCCGTTGGCTGAAAATTGGACGGAGGAAATGAACAGGATGATTGATCGACTGGGCGAACAGTTATGAGCCGTTCGGAGAGTCATCGGAGAAAGAACATTGAAAGAGTATACTGTCTATGAATCCTATTCTTGAATTAAAAAATATCACTGCCGGCTACGATCAAAAGACGGTCTTGCACGAAATCAATTTCAGTATTTGTGAGAATGATTTTATCGGCATTATCGGTCCGAATGGTGGCGGAAAGACTACTTTACTGAAAGTCATCCTCGGTCTGCTGAAACCTTTTTCAGGAGAAGTGGTTTATCCGGCATCCAAGCAGAATTTGTTCGGTTATCTCCCTCAAAACAATCCTTTTGATCCACGTTTCCCCATCAATGTGACGGAAGTGGTTCTCTCCGGTCTGATGTCGAGCAAAGGGCTTTACAATCGGTACACGCGTGCAGAACGTCATCAAGCGTGGGAGTTATTGGAGAAATACGGAATGGGAGGTGATCGGAAAACCCCTATCGGCGATTTGTCGGGAGGACAAATACAACGGGTGTTTCTATGCCGTGCGATTATCTCCTCGCCGCGCATTTTGATTTTAGATGAACCAACGACTTATGTGGACAGTAATTTTGAAAAAGAGTTTTATCCCATTTTGCAGGAACTGAATAAATCTCTCAGCATTGTGATGGTGTCGCACGATTTGGGAACGATTTGTTCTTACGTGAAAACCATCGCCTGTGTGAACGGTGAATTACACTACCATCAGTCAAATTTAATTACGCCGGAACAATTACAATCCTACCATTGTCCGATAGAATTGCTTACACACGGGACCGTCCCGCACCGGGTGTTAAAAGCTCATTCGGATGGAAATTAATCTAAACAGCATAAGAAATGTTTGAGTTATTAAAATACGATTTTTTTCAAAATGCACTGCTCAGTACTTTACTGATTGGCATCAGTTGCGGATTGGTGGGCACCTATATTGTGGCGAAAAGGATGGTCTTTATCAGCGGAGGGATTACGCACGCTTCTTTCGGAGGTTTGGGACTTGCCTATTATTTAGGTTTATCGCCGATGTTGGGCGCAACGGTGTTTTCATTGGCATCGGCTTTGGGCATTTTATTCCTATCCGAGAACAAAAAACTCAGAGAGGATTCTCTGATCGGAATCTTTTGGTCGGCAGGGATGGCAATCGGTATTTTATTTATCTACCTGACACCGGGATATGCCCCTAATCTGATGTCGTATCTGTTTGGTAACATATTGACTGTGACAGAGGGACAGATAATGATGTCCATCGTATTGTGTCTGTTGATTATCGTTTTTTTCATCCGTTTTTACCGTCCTTTGTTTTACATCGCATTTGATAAAGAGTACTGCCGCACGCACAATGTTCACGTGAATATCATAGATGTCAGCATCACCCTGATTATCGCTTTTTGCATTGTGTTATGCCTGAAATTAGCCGGTATCATCTTAGTGATTTCTTACCTCACCATTCCACAAGCCATCGCCGGTATTTTTTATAAGAATTTCAAGCAACAACTCATTGCCTCAGCTCTTATCAGTACCATCGGTTCGGTGACGGGACTTTTTGTTTCAGCCTCTCTGAATATTCCTTCCGGAGCCACCATCGTTCTCTGCTTCTTGCTTCTCTTTTTAGTTTGCTGGTGTGGGAAGAGGGTGATGATACGTCCCGGCGTTTAACACCCCTGTCCTGTGTGATTTTTTTACCATCGGATTCTTCTCCTTTCCAAGCGGTAGTGTCTCTCTTTCAGATCCAATCAAGTAAGCCGCAGAAAGCTGTCAGCAATTGACCGATCCAGTAAAAGGGGAAAAAATCCTTTTTCTCTGTTCATTAATCGCTAATCTTTATTAGTTTTGTACGATAAAGATAAATTTAAAACGTTTGATAAATATGAATTATGATTTGATCATTATCGGAAGTGGTCCGGGAGGATACGTGGCTGCGATCCGTGGTGCACAATTAGGAATGAGCGTGGCTGTTGTGGAACGTGCGGAACAAGGTGGCATCTGCTTGAATTGGGGATGTATTCCTACAAAATCTTTGTTGAAATCAGCACAGGTGCTCGAATATGCCCAACACGCGGAAGCCTACGGCATCAAAATTGAACACGCCGAACCTGATTTTAATGCCATCGTCGCCCGCAGCCGGGGTGTTGCCGACAAAATGAGTAAAGGCATTCAATACTTGTTTAAGAAAAATAATATCACTGTCATTGCCGGAACAGGTCAATTAACAGCAGACAAAAAAGTCCTCGTGACCGATACGACGGGAGAACAAACGTGCTATGAAGCCTCCAAGATTATACTGGCAACAGGAGCCCGTTCCCGCGTTCTTCCTGCTATCCCTCAGGATGGCAAACGCATCATCGGATACCGGGAAGCCCTCACGTTGGATCATCGCCCCGCTTCTCTATTGGTGGTTGGCTCCGGAGCCATCGGTTCGGAATTAGCGTGGTTTTATAATGCAATGGGCACGCAGGTGACACTCGTTGAATTTATGCCGACGATCCTGCCGGTAGAAGATGAAGAAGTCTCCAAACAGGTGGGACGTTCGTTCAAAAAAGCGGGTATCGACGTATTGGTCAAATCAACGGTAGAAAGCATTGATACCAGCGGCGAATTACTAAAAGTAAACATCCGCAATAAGAAGGGTGAACCGGAAGTATATGAAGCTGAAATCGTATTATCTGCCGTCGGTATTGCTCCCAATGTCGAAAATCTCGGTTTGGAAGAACTGAATATTGAAATGGAAAGAGGCAAAATAAAAGTGGACGACTATTACCGCACGAATGTGGAAGGAGTCTATGCTATCGGAGATATTGTACACGGCGCAGCACTTGCACACGTTGCTTCGGCTGAAGCGATTTGCTGTGTAGAGAAAATTGCCGGACTAAGTCCTGAACCCATTGATTATTCCAATATTCCCGGTTGTACCTACACTTCACCGGAGGTCGCATCGGTGGGACTGACAGAAAGCAAAGCGACAGAAGCCGGGTATGAATTGAAAATCGGTAAATTCCCATTCAGTGCCTCCGGAAAAGCCAGTGCTGCCGGCACCAATGACGGATTTGTGAAGTTGATCTTCAATGCAAAGGACAACACGTTACTGGGAGCTCATTTAGTAGGAGCCAATGTCACGGAAATGATCGCTGAATTAGTCGTCGCCCGTAAAAAAGGAGTGACCGGTCACGATTTGATTAAAACCATCCACCCTCACCCGACGATGAGCGAAGCGGTGATGGAAGCAGCAGCAGCAGCTTATAATGAAGTTATTCATCTTTAATTCATCCACTATGAAAAGAACCATTATCACAGCCACTTTACTCTTCGCCTGTTCCAGTCTGTTTGCGCAGAGTATCACTGAAAAAGATTTGCAAGAGATTCAGGGCAGTTTCAAAAAAGATGCCTCTACGAAGGCTCTCCAAAACATCCTGACCAATGACAAAAACCTTAAGGACAATGCCCTGAACCGTGATCTACAAGGACAGATTGATCATCTTTTCAAGTATCGGGTGGATGTCAAAGGCATTACCAATCAGCACAGTTCAGGACGTTGCTGGATGTTCACTTCTATGAATGTTCTCCGCCCTTCGGTGATGAAGAAATTCAACCTCCAGCAATTTGATTTTTCTCACAATTATCTCTATTTCTGGGATATTTTTGAAAAATCAAATCTCTTTTTGGAAAATATCATTGCCACTGCCCAACAACCGATGGACGACCGAACCGTAAGCGAGTATTTCAAGGCTCCTGTCGGTGATGGCGGAGTATGGAATTTGTTTTACAATGCAGCAGAGAAATATGGTGTTGTACCCCAAGAAGTGATGCCGGAAACTGCCCATTCCGATAATACCAGTCAAATGACGAATGTCATCAACGAAAAATTACGGGAAGGCGGCTATCAAGTACGCGAAATGGCACTTGCCAACAAGAATAGCAAAGAGCTGAGGCTTGCAAAGAATAACATTCTGAAAGATGTCTACCGGATTTTGTCGCTCTGTTTAGGAGAGCCACCTCATCAGTTCACGTGGAGATTTAAGGATAACGACGGCAATATCAAAGAATTGGCTAACTATACCCCTCAGCAATTCTACCAAGAGATCATACCGACTGATTACAATCCGCAGAATTATATTATGATTATGAATGATCCTACGCGTGCGTATTATCAGACCTATGAAATCCAAAATTATCGGAATACACAGGAAGGGATCAACTGGATTTACTTGAATTTACCGAACGAGGATATAAAAACAGCCGCCTTCGCCTCTATCAAAAATAATGAAGCGATGTATGCTTCTTGTGATGTAGGCAAGCAGTTTAACCGGGAAGAAGGCATTTTAGACCCGGAAATGTACGATTATGAATCTTTGTTCGGCGTGAAGCTTCAAATGGATAAAAAGACCCGCATCCTGACCCGTCAAAGCGGATCTTCACACGCAATGACACTCGTCGGCTGTGATACAGACAGCAAAGATCAACCCGTGAAATGGGAGTTTGAAAATAGCTGGGGAGCCTCTACGGGACACAACGGTTATCTGACTTTCTCGGATAAATGGTTTGACGAATATATGTTCCGCGTTGTGATTCATAAAAAATACCTGAACGAAAAAGCGGTGCAGGCACTGAAGGGGAAACCGGTGCAGTTGCCGGTATGGGACTATATGTATTGATAGGGTGAAAAGTCATCCTATCGTCCCACTTGGGATTGAAGGTTGAATGTTTAGGGCTACCGCATCTGTCTGCGCTTTGT
>JAVXFZ010000096.1:0-1890 GCA_036657595.1 Odoribacter sp.
CCTCCTTCACAGACTCCATCGAAAAGGAAAAAATCATCCACCACCTTTCAGTGCCTCCAAAATGCGAACCGCCTCCACCGCTTCACGAACGTCGTGCACTCGTAAAATCTGTGCCCCTTTCATCAAGGATATAGTATTTAAGACGGTGGTACCGTTGAGAGAATCGTCGGGAGTGCCTCCCAATAATTTATATATCATTGATTTTCGGGAAATACCCACCAACAAAGGACAATCTAAATCCCGGTAACTATCCATCCCGTTCATCAATTCATAGTTATGAGCCAATGTCTTGCCAAAACCGAAACCGGGATCAAGAATGATCTGATGAAAGCCCATAGCCGTCAGTCGGGCTATCCGCTCAGTAAAAAAAGTACGTACCTCCCGAACAATATCCTCATACACCGGATGCTTCTGCATCGTCTGGGGAGTACCTTGAATATGCATCATAACATAAGGGACTTTTGTCCTCGCCACAAATTCAAACATCTGTTCATCCATCGTACCGCCTGAAATATCGTTGACGATCACCGCCCCCAAACAAGAGACAATCTCAGCTGCCACCTTAGAACGAAAGGTATCAATAGAAACAAATGCCTGCGGCTCATATTTACGAATCAATTCCACCGCCAACGATAAGCGCGACAACTCCTCTTTCTCATCCACATATTCTGCTCCCGGACGGCTGGAATAAGCCCCAACGTCAATAATAGCTGCTCCCTCCTCAACAATTTGATGGATACGACCGATTATATTTGCTTCGCTCATATAACATCCTCCATCGAAAAACGAATCGGGGGTAACATTCAAAATCCCCATCACTACCGGTCTGCTTAAATCCAATTCCGCATCTCCTAATTTAATTACTTTTGCCATCGTTTCATCCTTTATCGTTAGTTTTTAGCTTTTAGTTTTTAGTTTTCATTTCTATTCGCTAATTTTACACGTCCAAAATAACAATTAGTTTTTTACATTTCATAATGTAATTTGATATTTATGCCAAATACAGCACAAGAATACGACATCGTAATAGATTCCTGCCGTGACATCTTCGTCAAAAAGATGCACGATTACGGAACGGCTTGGAGAATCCTACGCCCGACCTCGATCACAGACCAAATATTTATCAAAGCCAATCGGATCCGCAGCATTGAAGAAAAAGGTATCAGCAAAATAAAAGAAGGTTTTGTACCTGAATTTATCGGAATCGTCAATTATTCAATTATGGGGCTGATACAATTAGAATTAGGCGTTGGCGAAGATTCTCAAAGCCAACAAAAACAAATTTCAGACCGATACGAAAACTATTTTCAAAAAGCAAAAGCCTTGATGCTCGATAAAAATCACGACTATGACGAAGCGTGGAGGAGTATGCGAATCAGCTCATACACCGACTTAATACTAATGAAAATCAACCGCACAAAACAAATCGAAGACAACCAAGGAAACACACTGATTTCTGAAGGAATTGATGCCAATTACTACGATATGATCAACTATGCCGTCTTTGCGCTAATTCGACTCACCGTAGAAAATTCAGCGGAAGAAGAAAATCGTTCAATTCACTGACAAAGAAAACAGACGACTTTTAAAAACGTAAATTAAAAGCTTAATATATTACAATAACTATTTTATCTTATTTAAACTAACACAGTGTGCTATGAAATTTTTAATAAATGTATGTAGAATTTTAGTAGGTCTTCTTTTTATTTATTCAGGCTTTGTCAAAGGCGTCGATCCACTGGGTTCGGACTATAAGTTTACTGACTATTTCAACGCATTTGGTATGAACTGGATGGGATTTGCAGCCCTGAGTCTTTCTTTCCTCCAATCTTTAATAGAATTCTTAGTCGGCATCTGCCTCCTATTAAACGTCAAGACAAAATGGGCAGC
>JAVXFZ010000096.1:1990-5594 GCA_036657595.1 Odoribacter sp.
GAAGGAATGACAATTCCGGCAGGCGCACCGCACGATGAATATGAAATCACCCTCAAATATAAAAATAAAAACACGGGGGAAATAAAAGAATTTACCGAACAAAACTATCCTTGGCAAGACACCCTCACGTGGGAATATGCCAGCTCTTCAGAGAAATTAATCAAAGAAGGATTCAAAGCACCCATCCACGACTTTGTCATCGAACATCCGGATATGGGCGACATAACACAAGACATACTACAAGACAACGGCTACACCTTCTTAGTCATTGCTTACAACATCAACAAAACAAATCCCACCCATCAAGAAAAACTAAACCGTTTGGCTGCCTATGCAAAAGACAAAGGCTATCGGTTTTATTGCCTGAGTGCATCCGTGACGGAGGATACCCGAAAATATGCCGAAGCCCATCAGGTCAACTACGACTTCTGCTCAACAGATGAAATACAATTAAAAACAATCATACGTTCCAATCCCGGCTTAGTGCTCTTACGTCAGGGAACCGTGCTAAACAAATGGGGACACCGCGATCTCCCGGAAGTAGACGAAATGAAAGATAAAGATCCTGCTTCCTATTGCTTACAACAACAACAAAACGACACAGACAAATATATGATCTACACCTTGATCCTATTGAGTGCCTGCTGCTTATTCCTCTACTTAATCAAAAAATACAAAAGAACTAAAAACTAAATAAACATCCTGTGCTACTTTCAGCACAAGATAAATTTTATAAACGATGGCAAAATATTGAAGTGTGTTTGCTTGGGTTAATAAATTTTTAAAAATACAAATTATGAGAAAAAAAATCGTTGCAGGTAACTGGAAAATGAATAAGACCCTTCAGGAAGGGATTGAATTGGCAAAAGAAGTCAGCAATAAAGTAAAAGCCGCTAATGCGAAAGACGTAAAAGTTGTTATCGGAACTCCTTTTATTCATCTGTCAGAAGTCAATAAAATCATTGATCCTTCTGTCATTGCCGTTTCAGCGCAAAACTGTGCCACAGAAGCCTCCGGAGCATATACGGGCGAAGTTTCAGCAGCAATGGTCGCATCAACGGGCTGCCAATACGTCATTCTGGGACATTCCGAAAGAAGAAGCTACTATGGCGATACAAACGAAATATTAGTAAAAAAAGTAGAACGTGCCTTAGAAAACAAATTGGAAATCATATTCTGCGTAGGCGAAATATTGGCAGAAAGAGAAGCCGACAAACACTTTGAAGTAGTCAAATCACAACTAACAAACGGACTCTTCCATCTGTCTGCCGACCAATTTGCTCACATCGTCATCGCTTACGAACCCGTTTGGGCTATCGGAACAGGAAAGACTGCCACCTCCGCACAAGCAGAAGAAATACACGCCTTTATCCGCCAAGTAATTTCACAAAAATACGGTCAAACCATCGCTGCCAACACCTCTATCCTCTATGGGGGCAGTTGCAATGCGAAAAATGCTGACGAACTATTCTCCCAACCGGACGTTGATGGAGGACTCATCGGCGGAGCCTCATTAAAAGCCGATGATTTCGTCGCCATTATACACGCACGGCAACAACACTAAAAACATCCATACAAAATAAATCCTACTTACAGTCAAATCGTAAGTAGGATTTATTCCAAAACAACAACTAAAAACACCTTCTACCTCTCCGCTCCATATTCTAACATCTGACTTAAAAAATCATCGGGATAAGAAATTTCCACCTCCACCACCTCTCCATCTTCTAAAATCGGCTGATACTTCGGATTAATAAAACCCGCATAAGGAGCCACTCCTAATTTCTCATAACGTCTCAACACCTCGGCGTGCAACCGACGATCCACCGCCACACCATACGTTTCAATTAAATTTCGGGCAGACACATAATCACCCTCCGACTTAATCCGCTGCACTTCTGCTAACAACTTCCCAAACAACTCCCGTAAACCGCAAAAATCACGAATCATAAAAAAAACCTTTCCCCCACGCTCCAACTTTTCAATCACATTCGCCGCCTTCCCCTGCTCATAAACCCAAGCTGCAATCATCTGACGATTCCGCGTATGCGATTCCTCCAATTGATCCCCCAACTTCAAACGAGTCAACTGCACCAATAAACCATTCCTGATATAACTGCAATATTCAGCTTTAGCCACCTCCAAAGAAGGAAGAACACCCAACTCCACCAACTTCTCATCCATCATATAATAAAGCGCAAACAAATCCGCCCTCGCCTCCTCAATCGTCGAATAATAACTCCGCAGAGCCTCCGTACTCACACCCGCTAACATCTTACCCGAACCGTGTCCCAAACACTCGTGCAAATCCGTATGCACACAACTCCCCACAGAACCATACAAAAATGCCAAACGCTTCTCCTCCTCCGAAGCCGCAAACTCATCAATCACACCCGTACTTCGCGCCGCCACATCATAAGCAACAGTTATATTATCAAGCGTAACAGACTTACTCCCATACCGCTCGCGTATCCACTCCGCATTAGGTAAATTAATGCCAATAGGAGTCGCCGGATGACAATCACCACCCAACATAGCCACCTCCATCACCCTCGCCGTAATCCCCCGCACTTCCGTCTTCTTAAAACGCTGATCAATAGGTGCGTGACATTCAAACCACAACGCATTATCGGCTAATTTCCGTGTCCGCTCACAAGCCGACCGATCCACAATCTCCACCACCGATTCCCAACTGCCCTTATAAGCCAACGGATCGCCATACACCTCTATAAAACCGTTGATAAAATCTATAGGAGCCTCATCTTCTTCCAACCACGCGATCGAATAACGATCCCAAAGACCCAAATCTCCCGTCCTATAATAATCTATCAACAAACGCATCACCTTCTGCTGCTCTCCATTACAAGCATACGGCAAAGCCTTTTCCAAAAAATAAACAATACGCTCCAAATAGACACCATACTTCCCGCCCACCTTCCACACCTTCTCTACTATTTCACCATTCTCAGCCACCAATGTCGAATTTAAACCCCTCGAAACCGGACATTCATCCGAAACATCCGAAGCCCTATAAAAATCCTCCACCTCCCTCTGCGTCACTCCCGAATAATAATTATTTGCTGACGACACAACCAAATCCTTCCCCTCATCCAACACCACCCGTTTCGACATATACAACGGATCAAAAACAACCCTCTCCAAAACACCGAACAACTCACCTCTCCCCACTCCCCTCAATAAATCCTGAAAATATTGTTTTGAAAACTCCGGTACAAACTTATCCATCGAATAATGATGATGGATCCCATTGGCAAAAAATACCTTTTTCGCATAAACCAAAAAATGCTGAAAATCAACAGACTCCCGATCACCCCGATAATCTCCGAGAATACACTCCAACACCTTCCGAACTTGCAAATTATAACAACCATTCTGATCCCAGATAATATCCCGTCCTGCCAAAGCCGCCTGACTCAGATAATACACAAAAATCCTCTCCTTCCTTGTCAAACCCGCAAAAGCAGGCACCTGATAGCGCAATATCTTTATATCATCAAACTGCTCCGTCAGATAACAAAATTCAGGCTCTTTTCTCATACTTATATTTCATCAAAGTTTTTATCTCTTCATCCAATAAATCCAT
>JAVXFZ010000096.1:5694-8965 GCA_036657595.1 Odoribacter sp.
TCATTCCGCATTAAAACGTCTTAAAATCTCATCCGACGCCTTAATCTTCTTACAATACCATCGCAACAAAACCTCATAACGCTTCCCCTCCGACAAATGCCAATCAATCCCACTCCTCCGAAGACGACCCGTGACACTATACATCACCAAAGCTGCACAAACACTCACATTCAAACTTTCCGTAAAACCATACATCGGAACCTTCACAAACTCATCCGCCTGAGAAATCACTTCCTGCGACAAACCCGTCAACTCTGTCCCAAAAAAGAAAGCCATCTTCCCCCGACTCAAATCAAGCTCATCCACCCCCACACTTTCCCTATGAGGAGTCGTCGCTATAATCCGATACCCTTCCCCCCGTAACTGATCAACAGTCGCCTGCGTATTATTTTTCAAATCCTTATGACGATACAAAGACAACCATTCGCGCGCACCTTGCGCAACCGTCGAACTCATATCATAACCATTCCTATTCTCTATCAAATGCACATCCTGTATTCCGTAACAATCAGCCGAACGCATCACGGCACTTTGATTATGAGATTGAAACAAATCTTCCAAAACAACCGTCACATAATCCGTTCGATCCTCTATCAAACGGTGAAAAAGATCATCTTTCTCCTCAACAACAAAATTCCTCAAATATTCAACCTGCTCTTTTATCGTTTTCATCAGATAAAAATTACAAATTCAACAAACCATTCTTCCTTCCTCCTCAACCCTCCTCCGCAAAATACCTCCACAAAGCAGCAGCGTGTATTGATTGCACAATTTCATCCCGCCGCAACAACTCCCGCACTTCCGACGCCGACAACAACTCCACCGCTATATCCTCCGTCGCTTCCAAACAACGCTCCGCCACCGGCTCCACCCCCATAGCCAAAAAACAATAAGTCATATTACTATGAGTACCCGGATTGGCACACACCTTCATCAATTGCCGCCAACTGCCATTCCCATAACCCGTTTCCTCCAACAACTCCCGTTTAGCAGCATCCATAAAACTCCTGTCCGGAGCATCCACCACTCCCGCACACAACTCATAATTAACCTGACCCAAACCGTGCCGATATTGACGCTCCATCACCAACTCTCCCTCTCGCGTCACCGCAATCACACAAATCCACGCCGGATACTCCAATACATAATAACTCGGAATCATACTTCCATTCGGCAACTCCACCTTTTCCTTTCTAACAGTAAACCACGGCATCCTACTGATATATTCAGAACTAAGCACCTTCCAACTTTCAATCTTTTGCTCTTTCATACCCTCTTCTTTACAAAGCAAAAGAAGGGGTGTTTACTCAAACACCCCTTCTCGTAACTTAATACCTTGATCAGAATTGATCAGCCAATTCAGCGCCTGCCTTAAATTTAACAACCTTCTTAGCCGGAATCATAATAGCTTTCCCCGTTTGAGGATTTCTACCACTTCTCGCGCTTCTTTCAGATACAGAGAAAGATCCGAATCCGATTAAAGCAACTTTATCACCACTTTTCAGTGATTCTCCAACTGTTGCAACAAAAGCTTCGATAGCTTTTTTAGAATCTGCTTTTGTTAAGCCTGCTTTTTCAGCAATAGCGTCGATTAATTGAGCTTTATTCATACTATAAAATTTTAGGGTTAGAACTTTAAACCTTTTCTATACAGACAAATGTAACGATTTTATTGATGTTGTCAATTTTTTTCAAAAAAAAAATCAACTTTTTTGTATTTTTTATTTAAAAAACAATCTAACCTACATTTTCTGCACAATTTTCACCATCCATCGCGGCAGAAATAATACCCCCCGCATAGCCGGAACCCTCTCCACAAGGGTACAAACCACCAATCTCTGGATGCATAAACCGTTCAGTACGAGGAATCCGCAAAGGCGAAGAAGTTCGCGTCTCCACTCCCAACAAAAGACCCCTTTCCGTCACAAATCCACTCGTCTTCCTTCCAAAAAAATCCAAACCAACTGATAAACGCCTATAAACAACCTCCGGCAACCAACGATGCAGACAAGAACTTCTCACTCCCGGCTTATAAGAAGTAGAAGGCAAACTGACACTCTCCCGCCCCGCTATAAAATCAGTCAACACCTGCGCTGGAGCATAAAGACCACCCCCTCCTTCCTTCCAAGCCCTTCCTTCCAAAAACTCCTGAAAATCCATTCCGCCAAACAACCCCCGATAACCCATACCCTCCAATTCCGCTTTCCCGATAGCCGTCACCATAGCTGAATTTGCCCAAGCCGTATTCCGCGACGACGACGACATCCCATTCACCACCTGCTCGCACGGTCCTGTCGCTGCCGGAACAATAACTCCGCCCGGACACATACAAAACGAATACACACCTCGACCCTCCACATTCGTCACAAAACTATACTCCGCTGCCGGAAGCCACTCACCCCGCCCCGTATTCCTATGATATTGCATACAATCTATATCATACTGAGGATGCTCCAAACGCAAACCAACAGCAAAATCCTTTGCCTCCATACCAACCGACCGACGCTCAAGCATTCGGTACACATCCCGCGCAGAATGCCCCGTTGCCAAAATCAAATGTCTCGCCTCCATCTCACCTTCTCCCACCACCACCCCACATACACAATGATCCCGAATCAATATATCACTCACACGCGCATTAAAACGTATTTCACCCCCATATCTCTCAATCGTCTTCCGCATATTCACAATCACACCCGGCAACTTATCCGTACCAACGTGTGGATGAGCATCCGTCAAAATACGCTCATCTGCACCGTGAAAAACCAATATCTCCATCGCTCGGCGAACGTCACCCCGCTTCTTTGAACGCGTATACAACTTCCCGTCAGAAAACGTACCTGCCCCGCCTTCTCCAAATCCAAAATTAGAATCTCCATCCACCAAACCCGTCTTATAAAGACGATTCAAATCCCTCTTGCGATCCTCCACAGCCTTCCCCCTTTCCAACACAATCGGACGAAAACCCCGCTCAATCAATCGAAGTGCTGCAAACAACCCCGCCGGACCTGCCCCCACCACAATCACCACCTCCCCATCGCTCACATCACGATAAGCAGGAACAAAAACACCTCCTTTATTTTCTATCTCATCAATATGCACCCCCACAGTCAATTGAAACAACACCTCCCGCTGCCGTGCATCTATCGAACGACGAACCACATCAACCCTCAAAACCCGCTCTAAAGAAACCGCCACCGCCCTTGACGCACAACGACGCAACAGCTCCTCATCTCCAGCCTCCTCCGGCTTCATCCTAATCTGAACTTCT
>JAVXFZ010000097.1:0-8926 GCA_036657595.1 Odoribacter sp.
TAAGTATTAATTACTTAGGTCTCTTTGTTTTCGCTAATTTCAGTATAAGGCAGCTCATACAACCAGTCGGCTATAGTATGTGTCAAACAATAAATCCATTTCTTTGGGATTCCTTGCTGACAATAATCGGCATATTTCACAATCTTTTTCTGAATATTCCGTTATGGATTAGCACATTTTCACAATGTCGTTCAAGCAAACTCCGCTCAAAGATATAAATTTAATTGAATGATTACCAAAACCGGAATGGAGATACATTTCAACAAGTGAAAGACTTATCGTTAAAATATATGGTTTTTTATTTTAACCTCTTTGTTGGTCATTATTATTAAAAATGAAATTTATCTTTGTAAATCATTAATATTTGATTCAATGGAGGAGAGTCAGTTTATAGAGAGGTTGAACAGGAAGCAGGCGGAAGCTTACCGGATGCTTTTTCGTGTATATCATCGAGCTTTGATCCTCTATGCTATGGGGTATGCAGTGTCGCAGGAGGTGGCTGAGGATGCGGCGCAGGAAGTGTTTGTGGCACTTTATGAGGGAAGAATGACTTTCCAGTCGGAGGTAGCTTTGCGTTCTTTCCTTTATAAATCGGTTCGTAACAATATTTTGAATTATCTGAAACATCAGAAGATAGAACAATATTATGCAGCAAAGAATGAAGATTGGGAGCCGGAGGATGATAAAGTTGAAATAGAATTGAAAATACTGAAAGAGGAGGTATACCGTCGGGTGTTTGCGGTATTGGACACTTTACCGGAGCAGTGTCATCGGATTTTCGAAATGCATTTGAATGGGAGGAATAATGAGGAAATAGCTTCCTTGCTTCATCTTTCAATACATACTGTAAAGACTCAAAAGAAACGTGCTATGCAGCAATTGCGGGGGCAGATTGGGAATTTTTATGGTTGGTGTCTTTTATTTTTTCCAATATAATTTTATTTTTTGTACCTCTTTTTTGATTTTAGGTGTTTTTATTAAAATAATTGAATCAAATGATGAAGAAAGGATCGGATCGGATAGCTGAATTACTTGCATTATATTATACCGGGGAATTGTCGGATGCAGAAAAACAACTTCTTGAGGAATGGTTACAGGAAGATGAAAGACATAGTTTGCTGCTGCGGGAATTGATGTCTCCGGAAGAATTTATTGAAAAATACCGGCAGTCCCGTGCAATTGATTCGGATCGGTTATTAAATGATTTTGAAAACCGGGTCGGTTTACAACGCAGGAAACGATTCATTCGGATGGTTTGGGCTGCTGCTGTGGCTGTATTGGTATTAGGGGTTAGTATAAGTTTGCTGCATAATGAATGGCAGAAACCTGTTGTCCGTCAGGTTACGGAGGTGGCTTTGCCAGGTAAAGCTGCTACGGTGTTATTGCTCGGGGATGGACGTAAAGTGACATTGTCACCCGGAGATAGTATGGTGGTGAATTTGCCGGAATCAGCCCGGCTGACGGAAAAGCAGGATGGTTTGGTGTATTCAGGAAATACAGGACAATCTGAAAAGTATAATACTTTACAAGTCCCCCGTGGAGGAGAATATAAAATTGTGCTGTCTGACGGAACCTATGTCCATTTGAATGCATATACGGAGTTACGTTATCCTGTGACTTTTTCTGATAGTAACCGGATCGTATATTTGTCTGGTGAAGCTTGGTTTGAAGTGAAGAAGGATTCAGAACATCCTTTTTATGTGAAGACGGAACATATGCAGGTGCAGGTGTATGGAACTGCATTTGCGGTGAATACATTGTTTGAAGGGCAGACGACTGTTGCTTTGGTCAACGGAAGTGTTGGTGTGTCGGCTGATGGGAAAGAGCTGGAAATGCAGCCTTCACAGTTGGCTTGTTACAATCATTCGGAACATTTGATGAAAATTAGTGAAGCAGATCTTGCTCCATATACGGCCTGGCGGAAAGGATTGCTGGTATTTGATGACCAACCACTGGAACAGATATTGAACAGATTGGCTTTGTGGTATGATATTGAGGTGTTTTATGCCAATGAGTCGGTAAGGCGGGAAACGTTTACGGGGTATCTGAAACGTTATGACAGTATCGGTGTCATATTAAAGGCACTGCAGAGAACTATTGCTGTCCGGTTTGAGCTGAAGGGGCGGACATTGATTGTAAGTTAAAATTATTTTTTTTTTTGAAAAAGGTATTTTTTTTCAAAATTTTGTACCTCCTTTTCTTTTTGAATTGTTTTTATTAAAACGAATAAAAACGCGGAAGATGTTCGAGCATCTCCCGCGCGAATGTTAAAAACAGGATTTTTGTTGTTCGAGCAACAGCTATCCGATAGTATTCACATCTAACTACAAAATTATGCATTTTATTTGGAACGTGCCTCCGATAAGGCGGCTAAAAACAAGTAATTTTTTATTAGCCATGCGATTATGTTTGTATTTATTACTGGTATTTAATTTTCAATTGGCGGCTGTTGGGGTGGCTCAGCAGAAGCAGGTGACTTTGAACATGCAGAATGTTTCGGCAAGGGAACTGTTTCGGGAGATTCAGCGGCAGACTGGGTATTTTTTTGTTTTCAATACGGCACAGGTACGGGAGTTGGGACAGTTTACGGTGGATGCCTGTGGGAAACAGGTGGACGTTTTGTTGCAGGAATTACTGGAAGGACGGGGATACACATTTTCGTTCGAGGATGAAATTATCGTATTGACTCCGCGGGAAGCGCAACAGCAAACAGCCGGAGGGCTTCAGCTTTCCGGGCGGGTGACCGATCCTGATGGACAGCCCTTGTCTGGGGTGACCATCAGGGCGAAACATACTGGGGTAAACAGTGTGTTGGGTACGGTGACCGATGCTGACGGGAAATATAAGATCACTCTCCCTTCTTCGTTCCGTGAGGGGATGTCATTGATTTTTACTTTTGTGGGAATGGAAACCGTGGAAGTGAAATATGCCGGGAAGAAGGTGATCGATGTCACAATGACAGATGACAAGCAAGAATTAGAAGAGGTGGTGGTGACCGGTTATCAGGTGATTGATAAGCGGTCACTGACGAGTTCCATCGAAACCATTAAGGCCGGCGACTTGGACAAGGTGGGTGCGCTGACTGTCGATCAGATGCTGGAAGGCAAGGCGGCGGGGCTGATGGTGACCAACGTGAGTTCTACCCCCGGTGCTGCCGCCAAAGTGCGGGTGCGTTCGGGAGGAACCTTTACTGGTTCGCGGGCACCGCTATGGGTGGTCGATGGGATTATCTACGAAGACCCTGTCCCCTTGAGCGCCGACGATATCAACAGTTTCGACCGGGTAAACCTGATCGGTAATGCACTGACGGGTATTAACCCGCAGGATATCGAGACCATTAATATTTTGAAAGATGCTTCGGCTACGGCAATTTACGGAACACGTGCCGCCAACGGAGTGATTGTGGTGACAACTAAGCGCGGAAAGAAAGGAAAGGCTTCTGTAAGATATTCCGGCAGTATGAGTGTCGTGGACCGTCCCCGTTACAGTGATTTCAATCTGATGAACTCTCGGGAGCGGGTGGATGTATCGCGTGAGATTGCCCAAAAGAATCTGGGATATCCCGAAGATATTTTTACCTGGGTGGGGTATGAAAAAGTGTTGCGCGACTATCGCTTCGGTGCAATCGATTTCGGTGAATTTCAGCGGCAGGTGGGCGAAGTGGAGACAATGAACACCGACTGGTTTAAGGAATTATACCGTCCGGCGATTACCACCAGTCATTCCGTAAATCTTTCTGGGGGGACGGACAATATGCGGTATTACTTTTCGCTTGGTTACAACAACGACAATGGAACAGAGCGGGGTGTTGACCTCAACCGGGTGACAGCACGCAGCAATATAGACATCGATTTGCGGAAAAATCTGTCCGTATCTCTGGGGATGAGCGGTTCGGTACAGGAAGCCGGATACAACCATTCTTCCATTAATCTTTTTGATGAGGCGTATTACAATAGCCGCACGGTGCCTTTCCGGAATGCTGACGGCTCGTTGTTTTTTATGGAGGAGAAATTGAGAGAGCAAAACAACCAGATCAATACGGTGAAATACAACGTGATGCAGGAGATGAATAATTCGCAGAAGAATGTGGATAATAAAGACTTCAACATCAATGCCCAGATGAACTGGACTCTGGTGAAAGGGGTGAAGCTGATGGCTTCGGCTTCCTATCGTAATACGACCAATTTGCAGGAGGAATGGATAACGGATAAGACCCGTTTTGTCGCGAGGCTGCGTACTTACGATGAAGTAGAGGATATGGTGGCCGATTGGGAAAAACGTTATTCTACGGTGCCTTTCGGCGGGTTGTATTCCGGCAGTATGGTGTCACAGCGAACCTTGCGCGGACAGGTGCAGCTGAACTTGTCGAAGGTGATTGCCAATAAGCATGTCTTCAACCTCAATCTGGGATATGAGGCGAATACGAATAAATACAAGGGATCGTCGGGCTGGACTTCTCCCGGCTATAATCACGACCAGGGACGCGGTTTTATCCGCTTGCCAGATGCGAGTATGGCGGCATCAACCGGTGACCTGAACGAATACGGCTATATCAATATGATCAAGTGGCTGACGAAACAGGGCGATTATGATATTTATCCGGCGGTGACAGACCGCCTGAGCAATTCGTTGTCGATGTTCGGGATTTTCAATTACTCGTATGACAATCGTTATATCTTGAATTTCAATATGCGTAGTGACGGTTCGAACTCGTTCGGGCAATACGAACGCTATAAGTTTAAGCCGACCTGGTCTGTTTCCGGTCGTTGGAATATCCATAATGAAAAATTCTGGAATGCCGAAGGTCAGGTGGAAGAACTGGCAGCCCGTCTGTCCTACGGTTTTCGGGGTAATCCCCCATCAGGCACACCTTATATGTTGATACACGATTATATTTATGATAGCAATTTCGGAGAAAATACGGCACTGATGTCCGGTTTCCCGAATGCCGGAGTGACCTGGGAAAAGACCTCTACATTGAATGTCGGCTTGAATTATTCACTGTTCGGCGGACGATTGAGCGGAGCGTTCGATTTTGCCTATTCGCACGGAACGGACTTGCTGTTGTCACGACCAGTGTCTTTGGCTAACGGTCAGGCTACGCAACAGTATAACGGTGGGGAGAAAAAAGATTACAGCTATGAACTTTCGTTGAGCGGTACGATCATCAAGGCAAAGGACTGGGGATGGAAGGCCTCTGTCAATGCTACAATGACGAAAGAAAAAGTACTGGCCGGTTATGAAGCCGAAAATACTACCTTAAATGTATCGAATTACCTCAACGGGAGCATTTATCTGACTGGATTTCCGGTAGATGCTTTTTATTCCTATCAGTTCGACGGTCTGAACCAACAGGGGTTGCCGATGTTTAAAAATTTGGAGAATACCTCGTCCGACTATTTCGGATTATTAAATGATATTTTGGCTTATTCGGGACGCCGTTCGCCTAAGGTGTATGGCGGTTTTAGCACGGAGGTGCGTTACAAACGCCTGACCCTGCGTACTTCTTTCTCGTATAAGGCAGGTCACCATACCCGCTTGCTGGCACTCTACAACGGGCAGCAGAATATGCCGATGCCTCATGAGAATATGAGTGGCGAGTTTAACAACCGTTGGCGTCAGGTCGGTGATGAACAATGGTCGGTGATTCCGGGATTGAGCAACGAGGAGATGAGGATTAACACTACCGGTTCGGGATATTTCAAGGTGCAGAGTGACAAACTGGTGCCCAGCGGTGCGACGGGGTATACGCTTTATGACAATAGCGATATCCGGGTGGCACGTGCCGGGCATATTCGTTGGCAGACGCTGAGCCTGAATTATAGTTTGCCCGAACGTTACCTGAAAAAAATCGGTATGAACAGTTTGTTGATTAGCGGTCAGGTTTCTAATCTGGCTGTATGGGCTTTTGATAAAAAAATCGACGGACAGGATCCCGAACAGGTTCGTGGTATTGGAATGCCGGCCTTGCCCTCGTATTCGGTGAGCCTAAGTTTCGGATTTTAAGATCGTGGGCGGATAGATTTTGTTTTACGTTAAAATAGAAAGCAATGAAAATAAATAATTATATCGTTGGAATGTGTTTTGTACTGCTCACGGGCTGTTCGGGTTTCCTTGACGAAGTGGATAAAGATAAACTGATTCCCTCGACTACGGAACATTATTCGGCCGTATTGCTGAAAGAGTTTGCGGGTCAGCAGGCTTATTTCGGCGGGTCGGATTTTATGAGCGACAATGTGGGCGAGTATGCCTATATGTCGGAAGAGTCGCGCAAAAACTGGAAACCGATTTATACTTGGCAGTTGGAAATCGAACTGGATGAGAACGGGGAACGGGTGAATAATAATACTGTCTGGCAGGGGATGTATGAGGATGTTGCAGTTGCCAATTATGTGCTTGAATTGATTGATGAGGCAGCCGGAAGCCAGGAAGAGCGGGATTTTATCAAAGGAGAGGCGTATTTTGTGCGCGGATGGAGCTACCTTATGCTGGCGAATCTTTATGGGGCACCTTATCGCCCGGTTACGGCGCAGACGGATCTGGGGGTGATCCTGCGTACGGATAACGAGATAGAGCAGACCTATCAACGGGCATCCCTGGCGGAAACTTATCGTCAGATTACAGGAGATCTGCTTGAGGCTAAACGCTTGATCGCTGCGAGCGGAGTGGTGAAGAGTAAGCTCCATCCTTCGGTGTCGGCTTGCGATCTGCTGTTGTCGCGTACTTATCTGTATATGCAGGATTGGGAAAAAGCGGAGGCTTCGGCTTCGGAGGTGATCAAGACGGGCAGTTTGTCGCGGATGACGTCCGGAACGCCCTATGCGACAGAAGCACGGGGTGATGTTCTGTATTCCTGTCTGGTGCAGATGGGAGCGTCGGAAAGTTCGCTGTATGAGAAGGGATGGCGCGTGAATAATGAGTTAATTGACCTGTATGCTGCCGGCGATTTGCGCGTGGAGGCGTTTTTCGAAAAGATACCGGGAAAAATGGGGCGGGTGTATTATCCCAGGAAACGCACGAAGGCTTTCTCCGAATTGGGATATGATTTCTTGCGGGTGTCGGAGGCTTATCTGAATCGTGCTGAGGCGCGTTATCATAATGGAGGGGATGCCGGCGGTGACCTGCGGGCTTTGCTCGAAACTCGGTATAGCGACAAGGCGTCGGTGACGATTGCTGCCGGCGATGCGCTGTTGGAACAGATTCTGACGGAGCGGCGCAAGGAATTGTGCTTTGAGGGCCACCACCGTTGGTTCGACCTGAGACGTATATCCGACCGTCCGACGGTCACCCACGATTTCACGTTGACGGATGCCGATGGAAATACACTGGGTACACAGCGGTATACGCTGTTCCCCGACGATCTGAATTATACGTTGCCGATCCCCCTGAAAGAACGGGACAATAATCCGCTGATCAGGAATAACGAGCGGTATGAAAAGTTGCCGGAGAATGTTTAACGATGAATGATATGAGTATGAAAAAAATAATATACACTTTATTGCTGGGGGCGGTCTTGTTCGCAGCCTGTGCTGAGGACGACCTGTTACCGTCGATGGCCGATAAACCATCCGCTACTGAGGAGCCCGATATGACGAAACCCTTGATTGCTGCCTATAAAAACGATTATGATGTGAATATCATTTATCGATTCACGGATTCTACGGATTTTCTTTTTGCTTTGGGAGATAAGGGAAACGTGGAGAATTGGAAAGAGACAGTGATTAAGCAGTTGCCGGATTCGCTGGTGGATTACGGTTTACGGATGTTCGATTCGCTGGTGTTGAAATATTTTAAGGATGAAGTGGAATTCCGGGGTGAAACGTATCGTCCTGATTTCAAACGGAAATCTTTCCCGCGGAAGATCTTTCTGGTGGATAGTTTGGGAGGCGGATACAGTGGGCTCGGACAAGTGATCGGTGAATTGAACGATGCTGAGAGTCAGGGTTATTTCTCTTTTTTGTGGAACGGTTTCGAGCCTATGTTTGCCTTTGACAGTACTCTGCTGACCGGAGCTAGTGCGAAGATGATACTAAAATACCGCAATTCGATGCTTTACGGCTTACTGAGTGCGTTGTTTGTCGACCGCGGGGTATATTATGAATTTCCTACAGTCTTTTTTGAACCGGTGGCGGATCTGTACGGGACGAGTGTGAATGAACTTGCTCTGGAGGAAGAGGCGGAAGTGTACAAATCCGGCTCCCGTTATTACTATTTGCCGGAATGGTATATGTCTAAGGGTTTTGCGATGACCAATGATTCTCCGGGATCGGCTTATGGTACGGAAACGAAATATACGACTACGCTGGATACCACCCGTACGCTGAATTTTCCGCTGCGTGATCGTGATTTCCGCAATATGCTGCACGTGATGATCTGCGAGACAAAAGCAGATTATATTCGGAAATATTTTCAAAATGACTTGTTTGTCAGTAGGATGAGAATTATGATCGGAGAGATGTACAGACGAGGTATTGATGTGTTTGCCATCAATCCGGTTATGGAGGAGTTTTTTAACGATTAATTCGAATGAATATGAAAAATACGATATTATATATTTGGGTTTTGCTGGCCGGTTTGCTGGCTGCTTGTAATGACGACCCCGAATTTCCCGATCCAGGATTGGATGCGACGAGTAATGTCCGTGATACGGTGAGGCGTGACACAATGGATGTTTATTACCTCGAAATGCGGGTGAAGGCACCCAACGGAGTGAATACCATTCAGGTGCTCAACGGGTTGAATTATGCGGAACTGGATCGGTTAGACGAGTACGCCGGGCAGAGCGATTTTCTGTTGCGTTATGCTGTAGATTTGAAGGAGATCACCGATCGGGATACGATACTCAATTACCTTATTAAGGTGGAGGACAACGATATGCGGTCGTATAACAAGGCATTTCAGCTTGTTGTGAAGCGTTTTTCCACTC
>JAVXFZ010000098.1:0-3438 GCA_036657595.1 Odoribacter sp.
TGGACGGGAAAGAATAATGCATCGGGAGTTGTGGAAACAACTCAAGGTACCGTGTTGTTGATGAGAGAATGATAGAGATGGAGTTGCTGGTAAAGTAAGAGAGAGGAGAGATATTAAGAAAAAACGATACGTTCGTCTTGTATGGTTTAAATATTAAAAGAATAAAAAAGAATGGACTATTTTAAAGAAGTGAATTTGGCAGTAACCGTTTGTGATAAGGACGGTAAGATCATAGAAATGAATGATAAGTCGCAGAAAACTTTTCTGAAACCGGGACGAGAATCACTGATTGGAAAAAATGTATTGGATTGTCATCCTGAACCTGCTCATTCTATGCTGGCGGATATGTTGCAGCATCCGCGTACAAATGCTTATACGATTGAAAAGAATGGGGTGAAGAAGTTGATTTACCAGACCCCTTGGTATTTAGAAGGTGAATATATGGGTTTTATGGAATTATCAATGGAGATCCCATTTGAAATGAAACACTCTGTACGGAAGCCATAGAAACGATGAACTTAAAATGATAAATATGTCTGAAGTGACTGAGATATTAGCTTTTCTGCGGGAATTGCGGGAAAATAACAATCGGGAGTGGTTTGCCGGAAATAAAGATCGCTATCTTCGCTTGAAAGTCGTATTTGATGGTTTGGTAGAGGAAATGATCGGGAAAATAGCATTATGGGACGAAGAGGTGAAAGGATTGGATGCGAAAGATTGTGTGTATCGAATTTATCGGGATGTGCGTTTTTCTCCGGATAAAAGTCCTTATAAAACACATTTCGGTGCTCATATTTGTGGATTGCGGGGGAAAAATAGCGGTCGTAGCGGTTACTATCTGCATATCGAACCGGACAGTTGTTTGTTGGGAGGCGGTTGTTATTGTCCGGAACCGGCATTGTTAAAGCGGTTGCGACAAGATATTTATGATAACATAGAGGAATTTACTTCTATCATTCGTGATCCGGCGTTTGTGGCAGAATTTCCTACGATTGATGAGGAGGGGATGTTGAAAAAGGTGCCCTCCTCATTTCCGTCAGATTTTCCGGAAGGCGATTTACTGAAACGTAAGAATTACGATGTTTTGAGTAAAAAAACAGATGCTTGGTTTGAGGCGGAGGATTTGACAACAAAGGCTGATGCAGTGTTTAAGAAAATGTATCTCTATAATCGCTTCCTGAATTATACCATTGATGAGGGGAAGTGAGGTGTTTTCAACAACTTTTATTACTTTTGCAAGCGTTGAAATAATGAAATTATGAAAGTATTATTACTGGGAGGTGGGGGACGTGAACATACGTTAGCCTGGAAAATGGTGCAGAGTCCGAAATTGGAGAAATTATATATTGCACCGGGAAATGCCGGTACGGCTGAATTGGCGGAGAATGTCAGTTTGACTGTAACTGACTTTCAGTCGATCGCTGATTTTATAGCAGCGAAAGATATTGATATGTTAGTGGTCGGACCGGAAGATCCACTGGTGGAAGGTATTCGTGATTTTCTGCAAGCCGATGGGAGATTTCAGCGATTGATGATTGTGGGACCCGCTAAAGATGGAGCGATTCTGGAGGGAAGTAAGGATTTCGCCAAACGCTTTATGATCCGCCACGGTATTCCGACAGCGGGTTATATGACGGTAACATCGGAAAATATGGCGGAGGGACAGCATTTCCTTTCAACGCTTCGTGCGCCTTATGTGTTGAAAGCAGATGGATTGGCAGCGGGGAAAGGAGTGTTGATTTTGAACGATCTGAAGGAGGCGCAAGATGAATTGAAAGAAATGTTAGAGGGGAAATTCGGGAAAGCCAGTAATCAAGTGGTGATTGAAGAATTTTTGAAAGGGATTGAGATTTCTGTGTTTGCTATTACGGATGGGAAAGACTATAAGATATTAGGTTCAGCTAAAGATTACAAGCGAATTGGGGAGCAAGACACGGGTTTGAACACAGGAGGGATGGGAGCTGTTTCGCCGGTTCCATTTGCGGATGAGGTGTTTAACCGGAAAGTGGAAGAAAGAATTATCCGTCCGACTATTGAGGGATTAAAAAAGGATGGAATTGATTATCGCGGTTTCCTTTTCTTTGGATTGATGAATGATGGGGGGGAACCTTCTGTAATTGAGTATAATGTGCGGATGGGGGACCCGGAAACAGAGGTCGTGATGCCTCGCTTAAAAACAGATCTGTTAGAATTGTTTGAAGCAACAGCTACCGGAAGGTTGGCAACAGTGGCTTTTGAATTGGACAAACGCTATTGTACAACGGTAATGCTGGTGGCTGGTGGTTATCCGGGAAGCTATGAGAAAGGAAATATCATTACCGGTTTTAATGCCGTAAAAGAGAGCATCGTATTTCATTCCGGGACGAAAAATGTCGATGGTCAGGTGTTTACGAATGGTGGACGTGTATTAGCTGTCAGCTCATTCGGAAGCTGTATGGAGGATGCTTTGAAGCAATCTTATGCAAATGTGGCGAAGTTGCATTTTAAGGATATGAACTATCGAAAAGATATTGGAGAAGATCTGTTGAAATTTTAGCTGACAAATGGGAGCTGATGATTTGATGACTTTATGACGAAGTGAAGCACAACTATGAATGATTTTTTAAAATCCAAGCGTATATATATGCTTTTTATATTGCCAATCTTAGTGTTGGCAACCGCATTGTGCAGTGGATATTTCTCCTTACATCCTTTACAAACTATCCCGGTGAAAGGCTTGATTAACGTGCCTTATATAGATGGTTTGAATAAAATATCTTTATCTATTGCCGGATTTGTATTGGTGGTGCTTTTAGCTTTTATAATTTTTTTTATCAGTGGGCGATTTAAATTATTATCGCAGACCACAACCTTACCCTCCTTGATTTATGTCTTATTGGTTTCCGGTATTATGATTAATATCGGATTCGATTACCTGTTAATTGCCGTATTTGTTGTGGCATTGGCTGTTGAACGATTGCAGCGTGCCATTGCTCTCAGTAAATCGAATGCAGCATTATTTGATTTTGGATTTCTGATTCTCTTAGCGGTCGCTATTTATCCGAAGTTGATTTTTTTGATATTGTGGGCATTATGTGTGATTTTCTTTTCTGGTCGTACAACTTTAAAGGATTTGGTGGCACTGTGTATCGGCTTGCTGACACCTTTGTTGCTTATCCTGTTTTATTATTTTTGGGTAGATCGTTTGGACCAATTCATAAATCTGTTTATGAACAATTTATTGATGGGGAAATTTATGTACCAACTACCTTTGATTGAATTGATCCGTCTTGGAATGCTCTTCTTGTTGCTACTCGTTGCTTTGTATCATTTGTCTACTAAATATCCTTTGTTGATGGTAAATCAGCGGCGGGGGCTTTTATCATTGGTGTCAATGTTATTATTTTTAGTATTGACACTTTTTCTTATTCCAGGCAATCTCTATAATTTTATGTATAT
>JAVXFZ010000098.1:3538-7264 GCA_036657595.1 Odoribacter sp.
TTTTCTCTTTTTTATACTTGAATGATCGTTTATCGTTTAAAGGTGAGTAGTTCCCCGCGGGTGTCTGAGGGGAAATAACCTTTATCGTAGACGATGATGCCGTTGACAAGGGTGGTTGCTACCTGATGCGAGAAAGTTGTGCCTTCTAAGGGCGACCAACCGCATTGGTAAAGAAGATTACTTTGATCGACAGTCCATTCTTTTTTTCGGAAGATACAGATATCTGCTTTATAGCCTTCCCGTAGGAAGCCCCTATCCTCTATGCCGAATAATTCGGCAGGGGCGTGACACATCCGGTCTACAACGGTGGGAAGGGTGGTTACACCCTGTTCCGCTAATTCCAACATCACCGTTAGCGAATGTTGAATCATAGGACCACCTCCGGCGGCTTTTGTGTAGACACCGCTTTTTTCTGCCCACGTGTGCGGGGCGTGATCAGTCGCAATGACATCAATCCATCCTTTGTTGACAGCGTTCAACAATGCTAAACGATCAGATTCGGTCTTGATGGCTGGATTCCATTTGATTCGGTTGCCTTTGTCGAGGTAGGCTTGATCGTTAAACCAAAGATGGTGAATACAAACCTCTCCGGTGATATGTTTATCGGCACGTAGACCTTTGTCTAATAGAGCAATTTCTTCTTGGGTGCTAAGGTGTAAGATGTGCAGGCGACTCTCATATTTCCGGGCAAGAGAGGCGGCTAACGATGAACTTTTCAGGCAAGCTTCTCGGCTTCGGATCAGGGGATGGCAGGCAACAGGAATATCATCGCCGTATATCTCTTTATAGCGTGCTAAGTTTTTGTTAATTAAGGGAGTATCCTCACAGTGAGTGGCAATCAGAAGGGGAGATTCGGCAAATAGACGTTCCAATGCGGGAATACTGTCAATGAGCATATTCCCCGTAGATGATCCCATAAAAGCCTTGATCCCACAGGTGGTGCGGGTATCTACCCGTTTGATTTCTTCGATATTGTCCGTTGTTGCTCCGAGATAGAAGGAATAATTCACTAACGAAGTCCGTGCTGCAATTTCCTGTTTCTCTTCAAGTAGAGCGAGCGTGATGGTGGGAGGGACAACATTGGGCATATCCATAAAAGAGGTCACTCCTCCGGCGGCGGCGGCACGACTGCCTTCTGCGATGTTGCCTTTATGGGTTAATCCCGGTTCACGAAAATGTACTTGATCGTCAATGACACCGGGGATGACCATACAGCCCGTTGCATTGATGACTTCACAGTTCGTCGTATCTGCTTGTGGAACAATGGCACTGATGCGGTCATTTTCAATAACAATATCGGCTTTCCATTGTTTCCCTTCGTTGACTAATATACCTCCTTGAATAACTTTTTTCATCTTATTCTCGGGGTTTAATCTTTCCGCTCATTGCTCTTAGTTTCATTGTCATCACTCCAAAAATGGCTTCTTTGATGATTCCTTTGCTCATTTTGGAAGTTCCCAAAGTCCGATCGGTAAATATAATCGGCACCTCTTCCAATCGAAAGCCTAAGCACTTGGTGGTGAATTTCATTTCAATTTGAAAAGCGTATCCCTTAAAGCGTATTTTATCAAGACGAATGGTTTCTAATACTCGACGGGTGTAGCAGACAAAGCCGGCAGTAGCATCGTGTATTTTCATCCCGGTGATGATACGTACGTATTTGGAGGCGAAATAAGAGAGTAATACTCTACTCATCGGCCAGTTGACAACATTCACTCCGGTGACATAGCGCGAACCGATGGACATATCGGCTCCTCCGACACAGGCTGCATATAGATTGAGCAGATCGTGGGGGTTGTGCGAGAAATCGGCATCCATCTCGAAAATGTAATTATACCCATTGGCTAAAGCCCATTTGAATCCGGCGATATAAGCAGTGCCTAAGCCCAACTTACCTTTCCGCTCTATCAGGTGGAGATAGTGAAATTCTTTTTGCAGTTTTTTTACAATGTCTGCCGTTCCGTCGGGGGAATTATCTTCGATGACCAAAACATCGAAAGTCGGCGTTAAGGAAAATACACATCGGAGGATGTTTTCTATATTTTCCTTTTCATTGTACGTCGGGATAATGACTAATCTTTCGTTCACGGTATGTGTGATTATAAGTATTCTACAATTCGTTCCAATTTATTACCTCTTGATCCTTTTACAAAGATAAAAGAATCGTGTAGCGGCGTTTCCTGCAGGTGTTTTAGCAAGGCGTCCGTATCTTTAAACCAGGTGATAAAGTTACATTTATCGTAGCTATCTTCAAAATTATTCCCTATCAGAAATATTTGATCAAAATTCCCTGTCAGGGCTAAGTGGATCAGCTCCTTATGGGCGGAGACACTTTCTGCACCCAATTCCAACATTTCACCCAGTACGACGATCTTTCGTTCTCCCGGCATCTCGCAGAAGTTTCCGACCGATACTTTCATACTACTTGGGTTGGCATTATAGGCATCAAGAATGACTGTATTTTTTTCTGTACGGATCAGTTGCGAACGCAGGTTGGAGGGACGATAATTTTCAAGTGCCGATTGTATTTGCAATACTTCCACTCCGAAATGCAGACCGACAGCGGAGGCTGCCATCGCATTGTCAAAATTGTAGCCGCCAACTAAATGTGTTTTGATATATAAATCTCCTTTCAGTGTTTTTAGCGAATAAACGAGATAGGGGATCGTTTGTTTGATTTCTCCTTTTAGCAGGCTTCCGTTTATTCCGTATGTTTCTCGCTCGATCTTTGCGCTTTTGCTCATCAGCAATTCATCTTCAGCTCGGACAAAGGCTTTCCCTTGATGGGTAAATAAATGTTCGTAGAGCGCGCATTTGGTGGCGATAATGTTTTCATAACTGCCGAATCCTTCCAAGTGGGCGTGTCCAATGTTAGTAATGATCCCGTAGTCAGGTTCTGCAATGTCACAAAGCGCACGAATTTCACCGGGATGATTGGCTCCCATTTCTACAATCCCAAATTCCGTAGATTCGTCCATACTGAGTAAAGTGAGCGGTACGCCGATGTGGTTATTCAGATTCCCTTGGGTGGCTACCGTCTTGTATTTTTGAGAAAGGACAGCTTGGCATAATTCCTTCGTCGTAGTCTTCCCATTTGTGCCGGTAATGCCCAAAATGGGGATATTCAACTGTCGGCGGTGATGACGGGCTAACTCCTGCAAGAAAACGAGGGTGTCTGTAACCAATTCACAGCCTTCGGTGAAATAAGCAGCCTCGTCAATGACAGATAATATGGCACCCTTTTTTAAGGCATCAGCCGCATATTGATTGCCGTTGAAGTTTTCTCCTTTTAAAGCGATAAAGACATCCCCCGGTAGTATTTGTCGGGAATCGGTGGTCACCCGATGCCCCCGGATGGTCTGTTGGTAAAGATCTGTTATATTTGTCATAGGACTTGATTTTTTTTAATAAAGGTTGTCTAAAAGCCAAAGCCTCCGACAACCTTATTTGATCATTCGATGTAAATAATTACCGGTGAGATACTTTGTTTCCTTTTCCTCCGGTGGCATTTCCGACGTGGCTCATTGCACAGCGGAATCCGATGTCATTGCTGGAGCGTTTCTGATTCATATAGCGATGTGCGCCCGGATTCAGCCAATAAGCTCTGTCTTTCCACGAACCGCCTTTGTACACTCTGGCTTCATCATCGACCAACGTGGTAATTTCTCCCTTCCCGTCGTTATAATACATTTCTTGAGTACCTTTGTCTCCTTCTGTTGATTTCCA
>JAVXFZ010000098.1:7364-8838 GCA_036657595.1 Odoribacter sp.
TCATTCACACGATCGGTTCTCCAAGCACAAAATGCTGTGGCTTGTTCCCAACTGACTCCCACGACTGGATATTCTGCATAAGCCGGGAAACGGAGATAATTTTTCACCATCTGTTCGTTATATCCGAGTTGTGCCCGCCATACATTGGTGTCTGGGAGAGCTTTCTTGTAGACTTCAGGATAGCTGACATATACGCGTTGCAACCACGTCAGGTATTCTAACCAGTCAACATTCCGCACTTCGTTTTCGTCAATATAAAAGGAGGCAACACTCACTCGCTTGGGTGAATTATTCCAGTCACTCATCACATCTTCCTGTGTGCGTCCCATCACAAAAGTACCTCCGGGGATAAAGACTAAGCCGGGTCCCGCTTTTTGATTTTTGGCATTATTATATTCAATACCTCCATTTTTCTTGTCGTTGTATGCCCAACCGGTAGTGGTAGACTTTTTCTTGTTAAATATTCCTTTTATCTTCTGACAGGAAGTGATAGAAAATAACAAGAAACAGCAAGTTACAAAAACTAAAAATCCATTTTTTCTCATAAGAGGATTTTTTTTAGCTACAAATATGAATTATTTATAAAACGCACGTAGCGATTGATCTGCAAATATAGGCAAATAATAATTTTAGCGAAACTGAAATGATTGTATTTTTTCTTTTAGAGGTGTAAAAGTGATTCTTTTAACTCTTTTCTTCTTGTAGAATTGAAATACGCTTGTTTTTTATAATTTTGGCAAATAAATCATCGAAGCAAGAGGAGTATTTTTGGAAACAAAACATTTAATGGGTAAAAACTATGAAAATAAAGACAGGCATTGGAATAGATGTACATCGTTTGGAAGAGGGAAGAGAATTTTGGTTGGGAGGAATTAAAATCGAACACGAAAAAGGATGTGTGGCACATTCGGATGGAGATGTGCTGATCCACGCGATATGCGATGCTCTACTCGGAGCCACCGGGATGCGGGATATTGGTTATCATTTCCCGGATACGGCGGCTGCTTTTAAAGACATTGACAGTAAATTTCTGTTGAAACAGACGTTTAATATGATCACCAACAAAGGATTTGCCATTAGCAATGTCGATTGTGTCATTAGTTTACAGCGTCCCAAAATCAGCGGATATATTGAAGATATGCGAGAGTGTCTGGCTGAAATAATGGAATTGAGTGTAGAGGATATGTCCATCAAAGCGACGACCACAGAACAATTGGGATATGAGGGGAGGGAAGAGGGGGTGACGGCTTATGCAAACGTCTTGCTCTATAAATTATAAGGAGCGATCAGTAGGAGACAATCACAGAAATCATCCCGCCGGCGATGAGAGAAAGAGCGGGAGAAGATAGAACAACCGCACCCCTTTGCGCTTTGTGTATTCGTTGATCTTTTTAAACGATTCAACAAATCAATGAATAAACAAAGCGCAGACAGATGCGGTAGCCCTAAACATTCAACCTTCAATCCCAAGTGG
>JAVXFZ010000099.1:0-8223 GCA_036657595.1 Odoribacter sp.
GGACTATGGAGAACTTTTTTAATTATGAAGTTAATGATGTTTTTTCTTTTTTGTTTTGTGTGTGGCGGTTATGCTAATTCACTGGCTCAATATCGAGTTAATGTGCGATTGGGAGAAACGACCTATAAACAATTATTTGAAGAAATTCGGAAGCAAACAGGGTGTATTGTTATGTACAATGATAATATGCTGAATAAGCACGATCGTGTACGTGCTGATTTTCCGGATGCAGCATTAGAGGATGTATTACAGAAAGTGTTGTCCGGCAAAGGACTTAGTTACGAAAAAGATGATGAATTCATTATTATTGTAAAAGCACCGGTAGCCCCTCAACAAAAAATAACATTAACCGGTAAAGTTCGGGATAAAGCGGGTAGTGTCTTGCCGGGAGTATCTGTGTTTGTAAAAGGTACAACCGTAGGAGTCGCAACCGATAATAACGGTGCATTTAAATTGGAATTACCCAGCTTGAATAATTTGACATTGGTCTTTTCTTTTATTGGAATGAAAAGCAAAGAAGTCAAAATCTCAGATTCTAAACCATTAACTATTGTATTGGAAGAAGATGCGCAAGAGATGGATGAGGTGGTTGTGAATGGTATCTTTGAACGTAAAGCTAACACTTTTACAGGTTCTGTTCGCACGATCAGTAAGGAAGATTTAAAAAGAGTAGGTAACTCTAATGTTATGCAATCTTTAAAAAACTTGGATCCATCTATTATATTTATTGATAATATGGCTTTGGGTTCTGATCCAAATGCTGTTCCGGAAATGGTATTACGTGGAAAATCATCCATCAATATAGAAGATACTGATTTAAAAGCTACTTATGGAACCGATCCCAATGCACCATTGTTTGTATTGGATGGTTTTGAAGTATCCCTTCAAAAAGTGATGGACCTTGATATGGATCGAGTGGAGAGCCTTACGATTTTGAAAGATGCTTCTGCAAAGGCTATTTATGGAGCGAAAGCTGCTAATGGTGTGATTGTTATTGAATTGAAGAAAAGCACAAATGGTGAGTTGAGGGTAACTTATAACGGAAGTATAGATATTGAGGCTCCCGACTTGACTTCTTATGATCTGTGTGACGCAGCAGAGAAGTTGGAGATTGAAAAGATATTTGGTATGTATGATTCTCCAGAGGCAAGTTATGAGAATCAAAGAATGTCACAAAAAGTGTACAATCAGAAATTAGCAGCTGTTATATCCGGTATCAATACAGATTGGTTATCAAAACCCGTACAGATGGGTGTAGGTACAAAACACGGCGTATCGGTTGAATTGGGCGATAAGGAGCTTAGAGCGATCATAGATCTTTCTTATAACAATATAAAAGGTGTTATGAAAGGTTCGGATAGAACTAATATTTCTGGAGGTCTATCCCTTTCCTATCGTCGCAGCAAATTTTTGTTCCGTGATCAATTTACAATTACCTCAAATGTTGCTAACGATTCTAAATATGGTTCGTTCAGTGAATATGCAGCTTTAAATCCGTATTATACTCCTTATGATCAATATGGAATGATCACAGAAAATATTGTTCCTCATTTGGAAACCGGCAATAGTGTCACCGTCAATGAGTGGATGAAGAAAATCGAATTTCAAGCCAATCCTTTGTACAATGCTCAATTGAATACATTGCTTCGGAATAAATACATTGATTTCACCAATAACTTTGAAATTCAATGGTTTGTATTTGAAGGATTGAAAGCTACTGCAAGATTGGGTTTAACGGAGAAAAGAAGTCGGGAAGATCAATTTTATCCTGCCAATCATCTGAAATTTAGGAATTTTATCAATGAAGATCAATTCCGTAAAGGTTCTTACAAATTAGCCAACGGAGAGGAAAGTAATATTAGTGGCAAAATTGATATTCAATACAATAAAGAATTTTTGCCGGGACATACCGTTTACGTTAATGGTGGTTTTGATGTTGATCAGAAAAAATATTCTAATACAATACATAATGCTGAGGGCTTTCCCAGTGATAAAATGAACGATATCATTTTTGCGCGGCAATATACAAAAGATACCAAACCAAGTGGTACCGAACAGACGATTCGAAGTATCGGTTATTATTTGTCGGCTAACTATTCTTTTGACAGCCGTATTAACTTAGATGGAACTTTCCGTCAAAATGCCTCAAGCCAATATGGAGCAAATAGTCGTTGGGGTGAATTCTGGAGTGTGGGAGCCAGTTGGAACTTGCACAATGAAACGTGGTTGAAGGGATCGGATATTGGTCAACTTAGGCTGAGAGCTTCAACCGGTTCAACCGGTTCGCAGAGTACCGCTGCTTACAATGCCATTGCTTCTTTTGAATATTTCTTAGATAAAACCTATAACAATGCTTTAGGGGCTCAGCTAAAAAATATGCGAAATGAGTCATTGAAATGGCAGGAAAAGATGGAATATAATTTTGGTCTTGATTTTAATTATAAAAACCGTTATTCATTGACATTGGAATATTATATTTCAACAACTAACAATGCTGTAAACCCATTGGATTTGGTTCCCTCAACAGGTTTTTCAACCGTACAGGAAAATGTCGGGAAGGTAGAAAATCGGGGAATTGATTTTCGGGCCTCTGCCACGGCTTGGCAAAGAACGTCAGACAGATCTTTTTTGCGCTTCTCGTTAATGCTTTCGCATAATAAAAATAAGTTGAAGGATATTTCCAACGCGATGCGTTCGTACAATGAAAGACAAAATGAATTAGCTTCAAAAGATAACAAACCGGTCAATAAATATTACGACGGAGTATCTATGGATGCTATTTGGGCAATGCCTTCTTTAGGTATAGATCCGGCTACGGGAAAGGAAATCTATCTGGCGACTGACAAAAATGGTAATACTTATAGGACCTTTACTTATGATGGAAGCCAACAGGTTGTTTGTGGTGATAAAATGGAAAAGATCAACGGAAATGCGGGGGTAGATTTTATGTACAAAGGATTTGGTGTCAGTGCTGTACTTATTTTCAAATATGGAGGTAAAATGTATAACTCCACGTTGGTAAGTAAAGTGGAGAATGCTGATATGGAAGGGAATGTAGATCGCCGTATTTTCACTGGTAGGTGGAGAAAAGAAGGAGATATCTCTCCTTATAAGGCATTGGGGAAAGTATATCTTGGTGACAAGGATGAATTTGCATCGCCCAAAACTTATGAAACCAGTCGGTTTGTACAAAAGAGAAATGAGTTGACTATTTCTTCTTTACAAGCTTCCTATGACTTTTTCCGTCACGCTTTTGTCAAGAAAGCGGGTTTTGAAAGAATTGTCTTGCGCTTTAATGTGAATGACTTAGCTACCTTCTCGACTATTAAGATTGAAAGAGGTACAGATTATCCGTTTGCCAGAAAATTCAATGCTTCGCTGACATTTACCTTGTAAAAATAGTAAAAGATTTAAATACAAAGTTTTATGAAACGTTTGAAAAATATTATTTTCATATTATCCCTTGCTTTGTTCGTCGCTTCGTGCACGAACTGGCTGGACGTACAACCCAAAACTGAAGTCAAACAAGATAAAATGTTTGAAAATGAAGCAGGGTTTAAAGATGCCCTCATCGGTGCTTATATGTTGATGGGTGATACAATGATTTACGGACGGGAATTAACCCATAACTTTTTGGAGGTGTTAGCACAGCAATATGATATGGTTTCTACCTCAAATCTGTATTATCAGGCTAAACTATATTCATATAATAATCTTGGTATAGAGGCAAAAATCAATACTATTTGGAGTAAAATCTATCGAGTCATAGCTAATTTGAATGCTGTACTTGAAAATATCGAAATGAAGAAAAATGTTTTACATCCGACCAATTATGCGAATATAAAGGCAGAAGCTCTCGGATTACGTGCTTTTTTGCATTTTGATTTGTTACGAATGTTTGGTTGGGGTGACATTGTCAATAATCCCTCAAACTTAGACAGGTTATGTATACCCTATGTAACCCGATACAGCAAAGAGATGACAAAACAGTCAACGGTGAAAGAGATATTAGGTTATATCCACACGGATCTGAATGAGGCGGAACAATTACTGTCTTATTATGATCTTTATAATCAGGTAGCGCAAGAAGATGATTATGAATTGCCCAATGATGACAAATTTTATAGTGATAGAAGATCCCGTTTCAATTATTATGCAGCCAGAGCAACACAAGCCCGTGTTTATATGTGGGAAGGTAAATACAAAGAAGCTTTGGAAAGAGTCTCTCTATTTACTCAGAAAGGGGCGGAAAAGATCCAGTGGGTTGACTTAGATAGAAGTGTTATTAATGCTGAATTGGTAGATAGAGATTTGACATTTACGACGGAGCATATCTTTAATTTGGATGTTCATAGTATGTATCCACCTTTAAAGTCCTATATAGAACAGTTTCAAATTCATGGTAGTTTTACTGTTCAGGATAACACGCTATATTTTTATCACACTAAATTGAGAGCAGATGCTTTGTATGAGGTGACTAAGGGAGGTGCGAATGACCAAAGAAATGCAGCTCTTTATGAAAGAGTAGACAATACTCATTATTTATTTTTAAAATTCAAGGAAGCACCTAACTCCAAGTCTCCGGCAAAAAACAAAATGCCTTTGATCAAAAAAGCGGAAATGTTTTATTATGCGGCAGAATGTTACAATCGGCAAAATGAACCGGGGAAAGCCATCGAACTGCTGAATGAAGTGCGCGCAGCGAGAGGGATTGACCGTTTATATGCTCTCCCTTCCACATTGACAACAGCGGAAGTCGACAATGAAATCCTGAAAGAATGGAAAAAAGAATACCTTGAAGAAGGGCAGATGTTCTACTATTATAAAAGATTAGGATTGCAAATCCCTGATGCGGGTGTTTCGGGTGATGCTGCATTTGTATTGCCGTTGCCTAAGAGTGAAATTGATCTTGGTGGACGGGAAGACTATAAAAAAGATTGATGAATAAATCCATTTAAAAATCAGAGAAAATGAAAAATAAAATATTTATTACTGGTCTATGTGCGGCACTTTCTCTTCTATTTCTTTTCAATTCTTGTAAAAAAGAAGAGATTATGATTTACGAACCGTCAGCAGCTGTTTATTTCAGTGAATATTCGAGAACCTATACATTTGTTGAAAATATGGATCGTCTTGAAATAGGCAATGATACGCTCAAAATACCTGTACAGATTTCGGGAATGACAGCCGACTATAAACGTACGGTGAGAATGGAAGTGGTCGAATCCGATACGCTGAATACGGCATCAAAAGAGATGTATCGCCTCATTGATGGCTATGTTAATGCTCAAAATTACAAAGGATATGTACCGGTCAGAATCAATTACACCAAAGACTTGGACGATTCTGTTTATGTATTAAGAGTAAGGCTTGTTGCTACCGAAGATTTTCCGGGAGTTGATTTGGAGAAAAAAGTAATATCCATTTCTATGACCAATAAATTGACTGAACCATCGAATTGGAGAAGACTAAAAAGTTCTTTCGGTCCTTATTCCGACTCGTGGTACCGATTTATTCTGCTTAAAACGGGATTAGCCAGTATACCCTATTGGTCTTACAACGGTAGTGCGGATAGCAACAATCCGGATCCTGAAAAATGGACAATGACGTATGCCGAAATGAAAGCTTATGCTGCTCTAACGAAAGTAGAATTGGATAAATACAACAGAAGTCCCAAAGGACCTTTGCTACACGAAGATGGTCCCGAGAAAGGCAAACAGGTGATGATGCCTTAAGGCGTAATTTGAATTTAAATATCTGATGACCAAAGGTCAACACTATAACATAAAAAAGTATGAAGATACAACAGATTATATTCTTAATAATATTTGTAGGAGGATTACTGACATCCTGCTATGAAGATGAATCTTCCTTAAATTATAAATTGATCAATCCGATTAATATTGATTTAGGAAGTGATGACGCAACAGAATTCTCCATTTTTGCTTACGATACGCTTGTAATCAAACCAATGGTTTATAGAGAAGGAACGAGCGATGCCAATTTGTCGTTCAAATGGACGATTAGTGGTTTTACGCTTGCTCCCGTCGTTTTGGATTCGACAATGACCTTGAAAAAAATCATTGAGTTACAACCGCAGGCGATTCCATACGATCTATTATTTCAGGTCACGGATCATACCACGGGAATCATTCAGGAACAAAGCTATAAAGTTACCGTACAGACTCCGTTTGGTTCCGGACTGGTTGTTTCTGAAACCAGAGATGATATCACGTCGGACATTTCATTGATCAGGTCTTACTATTTCAGCGGTGGCTTTAAGAAAGGTCAAGATACGACGATGCGTAATTTATTCTCACTGGTTAATAAAAGAAAGATCGGAGGGGTAGGGAAAGCTATTTTATCGAGTAGTTACGGTGTATATGGTCGATTCTTAACTATTGGAACCGATAGGAGCATTGATCGGGTAGATCCGTTTGACTATTCTTATATTGATGGGAACGGAAATTCATTTATGATTGATCCGAAAAATTATGATGTCTCCAGTTTGGGCTTTAGTCCAAGTGCCGGAGCGATGGAGGCATTGGTGATCGGTGGTAAAGTATATACCCACGCATTGCAATCGACGGTTATACACACTTATTCCTATTATCTGTTGACAAATGATATGTCGGATTATAGAATCAGTCTCTTAACCTTGCCTGAATGGGCGTATGGATTGTGTTTTGATGAGCTGAATGGAAGGTTTTTAGAGATCAGCGGAACCTCCAAGCTCCGAGTGATTGACAGTAAGAAATTGGATTCGGATGCTCCCTTTGATCCGAATAAATTGCAAAATTTCACCTGTCGTGCTATGTTTTCAGGAAAAAATAACATTGGACATAATATATTACAAGAGAAAGATCCGCTCACAGGAAAGCCGAAAGCAGATGGAGATGTATATTGCTACGACACAAAGCAAAAACATTATTATGATGATGAAACCTTTATAAATGGAATGCCTTCTAAGGTGATGGATTTGAGTAATTTTGAGGGTGTTAAGGGAGCACGTTTCTTTACAGGTACCAATAATAGAGATTATATCTATTATGCGACCTCTAACAAGATCTATACAATAGACTTGACGATGAATAAGGCTACGGAAGACTATACGGTTGAGAATCCCAATGAAGAAATCACCTCGATGGCTGTGTGGCTGGGGAGTGGGCTGATGAGCTATACCAATAATAAGGGCGATATAGCTACGACAGGATCAAATAACAATATGTTAGTGGTAACAACCTATAATTCCATCACGAAGGAAGGATTTGTTAGGACACTTCCGATTGCTATTTTTTCAGGGCGTATCGAACAAAACAAAGAGTTACACGATGTATATGGTGGATTCGGAAAAATCACTGCTACATCAACTCAAAAATAAAAAAGAGATTGATTAGATAACTATAAAATAATGGATATGAAATACATCATAATAGCTTTTTTTGGCTGCTTTCTCACATTGATGGGGTGCACCAAAGAGGCGGAGTATAATCCGGCTCAAGAAAATAAGTACACGCCGAAAAAGAATACTCACCGTGCAGTAAAGATTTCAGGCACCAGCTCTTATTGGGGAGAATTTAATCTTTTGATCAATTATTCAGGGGACGAACTGGACGCTGCTTTTCACACCAATTCGGTAGGTGATACGGTGGGGCGTATCAGTGTGATCAGATCAGGTTCTGAATATTTGAAATATGCGATCAACGATTACATACCCAATGTTGATCAGGATTCTATCAATCGTCTGGATGCTCAATTATTGGCAAAGCACGGGGCGGGAAATTATCATCTGTGGGATAGTATCCCTAAAGTAGCCAGAGCTATACAGGAAATTGTCCTTTACCCGTACGCGGATGGCAGAATAAAAAGACAGGTCACCTACACGTATAAACCACAAAAGAGTGTCGGTACGACTGGAGTAGATTTCAATAACGATTATATTTTAGTTTCAAGAGTTGCTCAAACGTATGAATATGATTTGAAGAGTAATATCATTATCAATCGGATTATGTCGGATCAGATGGACCCCAAGGATAAGGATATTTATGAACGTTCATTGTATAAAGATGAAACTCAATACAAAGACGATCAGATCGTCGGTTTGATTTCGTATGTAGCTAAGGGAGGTGAAAGTTTCACAGAATTAGGGCGTTATGCATTCTCTTATAATGGGAATCAACTTGCCACGATTGAAGGCAATGGTTTGAATCGAAAATTTACGTA
>JAVXFZ010000100.1:0-8222 GCA_036657595.1 Odoribacter sp.
GGTAACGATTTGGCAACTGTGCGTATTTCAGCGATTTGCGGTGATATACGTTCAAATAACTCATAGAATACAACAGTCATATCATTTTCTACATATCATTGTCTTTAAGAAAAAACATCTATCTTTGTTTGTCAACGCTTCGGATTTGTAGCGGATGAAGAACCTTTCAAAATCGTTGTTACTGTACATATTAATGATTTTTTAATTACAGCAACAAAGGTTTCTATTTATTTGGAATTATACTATACGGCATTTTTGGACGCTAATATAACACACTCATCCTCAATGACCTTTTTTAGTCTTCCTTGTAATCTAATCCTACATATCTTTCTGTTTCTTTACTTGATATGATTAGTCGCAATGCTACGATATAATAGAAATATCTTTCAATAAAGAGTTAGGCGAAATAAGTATTTGTTTGATACATATCACCATCGCATCAATAAAGCGTTGCATATAGTCATCCTCATACTGGCACTCCACATATTGTAGTCGAATCTCATACGTCTTATGCATCCAGTAAACAAGTACGCTTGGCTCCTCCGCCGAAAGACCGGATGACTTTATTTGCGTTATCTTCCCTTCAGTCTAAAAAAGTGGAGGCGAGTTTTACTTTCCCTGATTTAATGCTTCCCTTTAAAATAGATTTAATAATGGATTCAAGATTAACTTTGAATGGCTCTTATGACAAAATGAAAAGTAAACATTAGTAGTATGTGCAGAATAGATACCGGTGTAAAATGGACTTTCGATAATGAAAAAGCAGAGCTATCCCTGAAGGTGTATGATATGTTTAATACGTGGAACCCTAAAAATCTTGATCTACAATATAAAACACAAAATTTAAAGATGAATATGATTCAAGATTCAAGAAAAATTTCATTATCTTTTAGTTATAAATTCAGAAACTTTAAAGCAAAGCCACATAAAGAGATAGACCACTCACGATTTGGGAAATAGATCGACGTATTTTATTATTTTATTTGTTTCTTCCACTTTTTCCTCTATCTTTGTTACGGATTTTTCCAAAGGGGTGCCTTTATGTAACTGGCTGAGATTATACCCTCGAACCTGATCCGGGTAATGCCGGCGTAGGGAAAAGCTTAAAATTTCATCGTTCTATTTATTGTATCCTTAGGAAGTTTCCGGTTTTAATTATATTCACCGAAAACCTTAATTCTATGAAGATTTTTATCAATGACGCATCTGTCACTTGTCCTGCAAACAGTTCATTGAAGGACCTACTTCTGTCACAAAATATTTCAGCCGTCAATATTGCCATTGCCATTGAGGATCACATTATCCCCAAAGCTCAATGGGATACCACTGTCGTGGAAGACGGTAGTCATATCATTATCATAAAAGCCGTTCAAGGTGGATAGTTATACAATATAACTTAAAGTATTAGAATAGGTGAATCGCTCTTCATATCAGTCCATTGATTGATTGTTTACCTTGTGAATCATCTCGAAAAAAACTGTTTAAAACATTACAATGTCACAAGCATTATTTGACGTTATTTAAAAATACATTATGGAAAAATTTAGCGTAACAATGGGGCCGCTGCCCGGTTCAGAGAAAATCTATGTGGAGGGATCGAATCCGACAATTCAGGTTCCGATGAGAAAAATCAAACTCTCACCTACCATTGAATTGGATGAGAGTAAAGTTGAAAATGAAGATGTTGTTGTTTATGATACTTCCGGACCTTATAGCGATTCCGCCTATACGGTAGATCTTGAAAAAGGATTACCTAAACTTCGGGAAACGTGGATAGAAAAACGAAATGATACGATAAAATTAAATTCACTGAGTTCGGAGTATGGAAGAATGCGGCAAACTGATAAAAGTTTAGACACTCTTCGCTTTGAACACGTGAACACACAACCCCGTATCGCAAAGGAAGGTAGTGAAGTAACGCAAATGTATTATGCCCGTAAAGGCATCATCACTCCCGAAATGGAATACATCGCCATCCGGGAAAATCAATTAGCCGATCAAATTCAAGAAAAATATAAAAAAGAGAAAGGCGAATCGTTCGGAGCCAATATGCCCGATTATATCACACCGGAATTTGTACGTCAGGAAGTAGCTGCCGGGCGTGCTATTATACCCGCCAATATTAATCATCCGGAATGCGAACCGATGATTATCGGTCGCAATTTCTTGGTGAAAATCAACGCTAACATTGGAAACTCTCCTGTCACCTCTTCTATTGCCGAAGAAGTAGACAAAGCTGTTTGGGCTTTCCGTTGGGGGGCAGATACGATTATGGATCTATCAACCGGAAAAAATATACACGAAACACGGGAATGGATCATTCGTAATTCTCCGGTGCCCGTTGGTACTGTTCCTTTGTATCAGACACTGGAGAAAGTGGACGGCGATGTTGAAAAACTCAATTGGGAAATCTTTCGAGACACCCTGATTGAACAAGCTGAGCAAGGGGTAGATTATTTCACCATTCACGCCGGTTTACGCTGGAAACACGTTCCCCTTACCCTAAAACGCCTAACAGGCATCGTTTCCCGTGGCGGATCAATTATGGCACATTGGTGTACCACGCATAAACAAGAAAGTTTTATATACGATCATTTTGAGGAGATTTGTCAGATTCTCGCTAAATATGATGTAGGAATTTCCCTCGGTGATGGTCTACGTCCCGGATGTATTGCCGATGCCAATGACCCGGCACAAATTGAAGAATTGAAAACATTAGGTGAACTGACAAAGATTGCTTGGGAATATAATGTTCAAGCTATTGTTGAAGGTCCCGGTCACGTGCCTATGCATAAGATCAAGGAAAATATGGACTTACAATTACAGTATTGTCACGAAGCACCATTCTATACACTCGGACCGCTCGTCACGGATATTGCTCCCGGTTACGACCATATCACTTCGGCGATCGGTGGAGCAATGATCGGCTGGTTCGGTACGGCAATGCTTTGCTATGTGACACAAAAAGAACACCTCGGTCTTCCCAATCGGGATGATGTCAAAGAAGGGGTGATTACATTTAAATTAGCTGCCCACGCTGCCGACTTGGCAAAAGGACATCCGGCAGCTTATTTCCGGGATTACGCGATGAGTAAAGCTCGTTTCGAATTTCGTTGGAAAGATCAGTTTTATCTGGCATTGGATTCTGAAAAGGCATTAAAATTCCACGACGAAACATTGCCGGATGAAGGACACAAAGATGCTCACTTCTGCTCTATGTGTGGAGAACATTTCTGCTCTATGCTTGCCAGCAAAAAGCTGAGAGATAAGATTAAAAATGATAAAATAGACTAATATGCCTGTCAGTTGGTGAAACAGTTGTCCGCTTGTCGCGTAAAGCGTCTGCCCCTCCTGTTTCATCAGCCCATCAGCAGATTTTTCACAATGAAAATTATAGTTATAACCTCTCCTGACCGAATCAAAGATGAAGCGGTGATTTGTAATTTACTTTTCGCACACGGATTAGACTGTTTACACATCCGCAAACCGGGTATGCCATTAGCCGAATACGAAAAGTTTATTCAACAATTAGATAGCGGCTACCACAATCGGATTGTCGTACACGAACATTACGAATTGGTACGGAAATATCAATTGCACGGTATACATCTAAAATCAGGAAAAGGTGATGAATATGCTCATTACAGTTATTGCCGGTCGATTAGTATTTCCTGTCATAGCGTAGAGGAAATTAAACATCTACCGTTTCAACCTGCTTACTGCTTTTTAAGTCCCATTTTTGACAGTATCTCCAAACAGGGCTACCAAAGTCGGTTTGTTGAATTACCTGATTTATGCGGACTGAACCTACCGGTGATTGCGCTTGGAGGCATTACGCCCGAACGGATTAAAATATGCCGAAAAACCGGATTTACAGGAGTAGCGGCATTAGGCTATCTTTGGGAAAATCCGGAAGAGGCTTTGAATCGCTATATCCGCTTAAAAACGCCCGAAGCAATGAGTATTGCCGGCTTTGATCCGTCTTCGGGTGCCGGCGTGACAGCCGATCTGAAGACACTGGAAGCAACAGGCTGTTATGGGTTAGGCGTTTGCTCTGCCATCACTTTTCAAAATGAAACGACTTACACCGGTACGCATTGGATCTGTTTGGAAGAAATCCAAAAACAATGTGACCTCTTATTTCAAAAGCATCAACCGGAGTTCTTAAAAATAGGACTGATCGAGAATTTTGAAGTGATGGATCAACTGACGGATTATCTCACTATGACTTGTCCGGATCTAAAAATCATTTGGGATCCTATTCTCAAAGCCAGTGCAGGATTTGTCTTCCACGAAAGTCGAAAAGCAGAGAATCAAAAACGATTGAACGATATACTAAATCGGATATATCTGATCACACCAAATACGGATGAAGTGTATCAACTCTTTGGATCAGATTGTCAAGTAGAGGATTTACAGAAAATATGTCGCACTCATTCAGTGAATATCCTCTGGAAAGGAGGACATAACGGCGGGCGGATCGCTTCCGACTGTTTGATCACCGCCGACACAACTGACACCTTCTCTGTCGAGCGCAGTGTGTACAGCAAACACGGCACAGGATGTGTACTCTCTTCTGCCCTGACCTCTGCTTTATCACAAGGAGCGACTTTACCGGAAGCCTGTAATAAAGCTCAACTTTATGTATCTCGTTTGATCAATAGCAATGACAGCCTTTTAGGTTATCATTCCATCGGTGAATATATGGAAAATAGCAAGCCCTCACCCCTTACTCTGAATCTGCAATATATTACAGCACCCAAAGAAAATATGACCCTTTGCGAACAAGCGGAAGCCGTATGTAAAGGGGGCATCAGATGGGTACAACTGCGGATGAAAGAGGCTACGGTAGATGAAATGCTACACGAAGGAATGATTATGAAAAAAATCTGCCAACGCTATAATGCCCTGTTCATCATAAACGATCAGGTAGAAGTTGCCAGACAATTAGATGCCGACGGCGTACATTTAGGTAAGGAAGATATGAATCCTCTGGAAGCGCGAAAAATTCTCGGAAAACACAAGATCATCGGTGCTACGTGTAATACGTGGGAAGATGTTCTTCTCCGGCAGCAACAACAGGTTGATTACATCGGCTTAGGTCCTTTCACCTTCACCACCACCAAAGAAAAACTAAGTCCTGTAATGGGTGTTGAAGGTTATCGTCGTTTACTTCAACGGATGCAGGAAAATGATATTCACATTCCGGTCTTTGCCATCGGTGGGATTACTGAAACAGACATCTCTCCGCTTATGCAAACCGGTATCAGTGGTATAGCCCTCTCCGGATTGATTAAGAATAGCGAAAAACCAACCCAAAAAACAAAAGAAATAATAACCATTTTAAATTACAAATAATGATGGAATCTTTAAAAATTGCAGATAAAGTATTTACTTCCCGCTTATTTACGGGAACCGGTAAATTTTCCTCCAATCAAGCGATGGAGGATGCCATTATAGCTTCCGGTAGCCAAATGGTCACCGTAGCAATGAAACGCATCAAACTGGATGATAAGAATGACGATATGCTACGACATATCCTCCTTCCCAACATACAATTATTACCCAATACTTCAGGTGTTCGGGATGCAAAAGAAGCTATTTTTGCCGCTCAACTGTCGCGAGAAGCATTCGGCACAAAGTGGATTAAATTAGAAATACACCCGGATCCCCGTCATTTGCTGCCTGATCCGATTGAAACGCTGAAAGCAACAGAAGAATTAGCCAAAATGGGGTTTATCGTTTTACCTTATTGCCAAGCTGATCCGGTGTTATGCAAACGGCTGGAAAATGCCGGTGCAGCTACGGTGATGCCTTTAGGTGCCCCTATTGGAACCAATCAGGGATTACAAACCCGTGAATTTTTACGCATCATCATTGAGCAAAGCAATATTCCTGTGGTGGTAGATGCCGGCATCGGTGCACCCAGTCACGCAGCAGAAGCAATGGAATTGGGCGCAGATGCCGTGCTTGTCAATACAGCCATAGCCGTCGCAGGCGATCCGACAGAAATGGCAAAAGCTTTCAAAATGGCTGTCGAAGCAGGAAGAATGGCATACGAAGCAGGATTGGCCGGTAAGAGCCTCACGGCAGAAGCCAGTAGTCCACTGACCGCATTCCTTCAATAATACAGCTTTAAACGTATGATTCGTAACCTGCCAAAGGCAGTATAAATTTTAAATTATGAGTTTTTCAGAAGAATTAGAAAAATATTCCTGGGAAGAAACTACCCGTCAGATATATGCCAAAACCTCTGCCGATGTAGAATCAGCCTTAGGAAAAAATCATCCGGACATAGACGATTTTATGGCTCTTATTTCTCCGGCAGCCGAAAAATACTTGGAGCCAATGGCTGCTTTAAGTCGTAAATATACCTTGCAACGTTTCGGAAAGACCGTTTCAATGTATATCCCCCTTTATATCACTAATTCCTGTACGAATTTCTGTGTATATTGCGGATTCAATCACAATAATTTATTCAAACGGGTGATCCTCACGGAAGAGGAGATTATGAATGAATTGCTGGCTATTAAAAAATTAGGAGATTTTGAAAATCTACTGATCGTGACGGGAGAAAATCCCAAAGATGCAGGAGTAGATTATTTGGAACGTGCTTTAGCATTAGCCCATCCTTTATTTGCTAATCTGTCAATTGAAGTGATGCCGTTAAAATCAGAAGATTATGAGCGACTTACTCACGTGGGATTAAATGGTGTCGTGTGTTTTCAGGAAACGTATAATCGTGCCCGTTATAATATTTATCATCCCAAAGGTATGAAATCTAAATTCGACTGGCGAGTCAACGGTTTTGATCGTATGGGAGAAGCAAATGTCCATAAAATAGGACTGGGTGTATTAATAGGTCTGGAAGAATGGCGCACAGATGTAGCTATGATGGCTCGTCATTTACGCTATTTGCAAAAACATTATTGGCAAACGAAATACAGTGTTAATTTTCCACGTATGCGTCCCTCAGAAGGACATTTTCAACCCAATGTGATCTTAGAAGACAAAGCATTGGCTCAATTGATATTTGCTTTTAGAATTTTCGATCACGATGTAGATATTTCTATTTCAACCCGTGAAAATGCTACATTTAGAGATCAGATGCTACCACTTGGAATTACTTCCTTGAGTGCAGGCTCTAAAACAGAACCGGGGGGATATTATACCTATCCGCAAGCATTGGAACAATTCCATATCAGTGATGAACGTACTCCCGAAGAAGTAACCGCCAGTGCACGTAGGCAAGGATACGAACCTGTTTGGAAAGATTGGGACGGCTGGATGTGATTTATAGCCAATAAAATAACGAGGAGAAAATTTAAGAGAAAATGCAATGACTGATCAAGAAAAAGAGCGATATTCTCGACACTTGGCACTAAAAGAAATCGGGGAAGAGGGACAGGAAAAAATAAAGAATGCCAAAGTATTGGTGATCGGTGCCGGTGGCTTAGGATCACCTATACTGCTCTATTTATCGGCAGCAGGAATTGGCACTATTGGTTTTATGGACGATGACCTTGTCTCTGAAAGTAACCTTCAAAGGCAAATACTTTATGACAACCTATGCATTGGTGAAGCAAAAGTGAAGGTTGCTGCCCGAAAATTAAAAGCCTTGAATCCCTCTTGTCATCTTTTCCCTATCTATCAAAGGCTTGATTCGGAAAATTCAGAAGGAATCATCGCACAATATGACTTAGTCGTAGATGCAACTGATAATCTTCTCTCCCGTTATGTGATCAATGATGCTTGTGTCAAATGCGGAAAACCTTTTGTCTATGGAAGTATCTGTGAATTTGAGGGACAAGTTTCTGTATTCAATTATGAGGGCGGTCCCACTTATCGCGATTTATATGAATATCATCAAGAAATCAATGATTTCAAACAGCCATTGGGCGTTATAGGAGCACTCCCGGGCGTTATTGGCTCCATTCAAGCCACAGAAGCCATTAAAATCATTATAGGCAAAGAAACACTATCGGGAACTTTACTGCTCGTAAATCTCTTAAAAGGAAGCTTTATGAGATTGAAAATAGAAAGTAAAAAATAATCGGAGGAGGTATCAATCGGAGGGTATTTAAAATTCCACACATAAGCTAACGCTTTGTTTATTCGTTTAATCGTTAAAAAAATTCAATCTATAAACGAATAAACAAAACGTACACTTGTGGGGAAACATTATAAAATCAATGGAATCAGTTGATATACTTATTTCATAT
>JAVXFZ010000101.1:0-8190 GCA_036657595.1 Odoribacter sp.
ATCCGACCCCCATCGGTTACCTGTCGGTTGGAGGAATTGAGTTGAGCTGTGAGGGCGAGGTGATTCCCCTTTCGCGGGCTGTGGATGCCGGATTGCGGGTGCAGGTTTGGCAGAATGGCGCAATGGTGGAGGGAAAGGACTTTGCGCCGGGCACTGATTTCTCAAAGCGCATCGTACTGCCGGTTGGGAGCAATTATACCGTGAAAGCTTTTACTCCGAAACAATCCGAAGCAGCGGGAAATGAAGCAGGCATTCCGGTGTATTCGGTGGAAAGCTCCCCGTTTGCTGTGTTGGAAGGAGATATTACCACCCTTTCATTGATTGTCCCTCAGATAAATGTAGGCGTCGGAATCAGTTGTGACAACCTATTTATTACTAACTTTACGGATATTTCCGTCACCGTACTTTCCGAAAGCGGGCGATCCGTTACTATTCAAGGGGCAGGAGATAGCGCTTTCCGCTATTTTACCGTACCGACTTCTGCAAAATTGAAGTACACGGTGAAAGCCAAGAATCTGGATGGGGAAGCGATGGAGAAAACGTGCGATTTACCGGTGACTGCTAAGAATTACAAAATACAATTGTCTATATAAGGATGAAATGAGATTAGCTGAAAGAATAAAAAAAAGACCGCTACCAATAGGAATATTTGTTGGCGGTCTTTTCTTTATCTTATTTTTGACTTGGTGCTTCCTATTGCCTGAACCTCTTTTTAAAGAACCTTATGCAACAGTATTGTTGGACAGAAAAGGCGAGATACTCGGATTAAGAGCAGCTGCGGATGAACAACTGCGATTTGAAGAAATAGATCGTTTGCCGATGCGCTACGTCGCTGCCGCAATGGCTTTTGAGGATCGTTGTTTTATGCTCCATCACGGGGTGAACTGGTGGGCTTTGGTGCGTGCATTGAAGCAAAATATACAAGCCGGACGTATCGTCAGCGGGGGAAGTACACTCTCTATGCAGGTGATCCGTTTGGCACAGGGCAATCCCCCGCGAACCGTCAGCCGGAAAATAGGAGAAATCATATTGACCTTGCGGCTGGAACAAAATTATTCCAAATATCAGCTCTTGAAATGCTACGCTTCGCACGCCCCTTTCGGGGGAAATATCGTGGGGATTCGCGCTGCTGCCTTCAAATATTTCAATCGTCCACCGGAACAAATGAGTTGGGCGGAAGCTGCATTACTGGCGGTATTGCCCAATGCCCCCGCCTTGATCTATCCCGGTAAAAACAATCCGCTCTTGAAACGAAAAAGAGACCGCTTGTTGAGCAAACTATTTGCCGAAAAAATGATGTCGGAAGATGACTATCGCTTGGCAACAAGCGAGCCCTTGCCTGAAATGATGTCTGAAATTCCCGCCGTCGCTCCCCATCTGTTAGACCGTACCTGTCTGGAAAAAAACGGAAAGGTCACTCGTTCTGCAATTGACGGACAGCTGCAACGGCAAGTGAATGAAATCGTGGAAAGGCATACCGCGATGTTGAGCCAAAATTATATTTACAACGTTGCGGTCTTAGTGGCTCACGTGCCGACGGGAGAGGTGAGAGCTTATGTCGGAAACAGTGCCCCTCGCTCCGGTAGTCGCGGAAACGATGTGGACATCATTCGTTCGGTGCGTAGTTCCGGCAGTATTTTAAAGCCGGCATTGTATGCACAGATGTTACAGGGTGGTTTCATCTTGCCCCGAACGCTGATTCCGGATGTCCCTTCCCGATTCGGCAGCTATGCCCCCGCTAATTTTAGCCGTGATTTCAAGGGAGCTGTTCCGGCGGATTTGGCATTGTCTCAGTCTTTAAACATTCCCTTCGTCCGAATGCTGCGGGATTATACATATACCCGCTTTTATGACGACTTGAAGGAAATGGGGATAACCTCCCTGAATCGAAAGGCTGATAATTACGGCTTAAGCTTGATATTGGGAGGAGCGGAAACATCGCTGTGGGACATTTGTAATCTCTATGGGGGAATGGCTTCTGTTTTGAGACATTATAATGACGATGACGGACAATATCGGGCGGGAGAGTACCACCGTTTGCATCTTTGGGAAGCGGGCGAGGAGGATGGAAAACAGGCATTGAAAAGAGGACAACAGTCCCCTGTATATACAAATGCCGCAACACAAGCGAGGACGGGAGGAGGAGAATTGAAAGCCGCAGCCATCTGGCAAACCCTGAAAGCTTTGGAAAATGTCGAACGACCGGAAATGGAGATGGGATGGAAAAATTTTGCCTCCTCAATGAATTTAGCGTGGAAAACCGGCACCAGCTTTGGATTTCGGGATGCTTGGGCGGTGGGGGTGAACCCGGAATACGTCATCGGCGTATGGGTGGGGAATGCAGATGGAGAAGGACGTCCCGGATTAATAGGGGTCAGAACCGCTGCGCCAATATTATTTGAAGTGGCGGGATTGTTACCCGTCAATACTTCTTTTTATGAACCGGCAGAAGAAATGCAGGAAGTAGTCGTTTGCCGAAAAAGTGGCTATCGGGCTTCTTCTTTATGCGATGAAACAGATACGGTGCGGGTGTGTGTGGCGGCTATGAAAACAGATGTTTGTCCTTTCCATCGGTTGATAAACTTGGATGAGGGCGGCACGTGGAGGGTCACCTCCGACTGTGAACCGGTTCACCGGATCAAAGTGAAATCGTGGTTCGTTTTACCGCCTGTACAAGAATGGTACTATTGTCGCACTCATACCGACTATCGGAAATTACCTCCTTATCGCTCCGACTGTCACCCCTTGGAGGAGGAGGTGATGGAGATGATCTATCCGCAACGGGGAACCCGTGTTTTTATACCCCGCGATTTCGGCGGTAAACCGGGACGCGCGATCTTTGAAGCCGTCCATCGCTCTCCGACGGCAGAGATATATTGGCACGTGGATCATCAATATTTGGGAACTACCCGCAGTATGCATCAAATGGAAATTTACCTGAAGGAAGGACGTCACCTGTTGACACTGATGGATGGTGAAGGAAATACCTTGCAACAGTCCTTTTCGGTTGTCGGGAAAGATACGCCGGAGAAGAACGGAAAGTGAAATAAAAATCCTCGAAAAAAGAACATCAAGGAGAACTATACCGTATATAAAATCTGTTGATTTTAAATCAAATCTGAAAGATAAGATGGTTTGTTTTTTAATAGATAATAAGGAAAACGATGAATCACGGTATTAGTATTTTATTCAGGGCTATCCCCTTGGTGATGGGGTTTATTTGTTTTTTCTATGGCGGATATATCTTTCTGGATGGAACAGATCCGCTTCGGGAGGTCGCCGGACCGGTGATCTTCTTTTTGGGGGCGATATGTCTGGCACTTTATGGGACGGCGGCTGTTATTATCCGGCAATTGATACACAAATTCCATCCTGTATTCAACTATCTGATTCCTGCTTTTGCTTATACCATTGCCCTGATGACACTGCTAAGTGGCGTGGCGATATTTATTTACGGTGGGAATAGCCATTTTATCCTCTCCGGACACGTTATTTTCGGAATAGGTTTCGTCGCTGCTTGCGTGGCGACTGCTGCGACCGCATCTGTTAAATTCTATCTTATTCCGCTCAATTCAAATTCGGCGGATCGAACTATTAATAAAGCCGGGTTTTCGGCATTGACAGAGAAAATATTGATTGCGCTGACTGTTGTTTTTGCATTGACTCTTTGGAGTGTGTGTGCGATCCTCTTTTCCAAAAGCGCGGAAGGAGATTGTTATTTTATTGCCGGCAGCGTGATGGGGGGACTGGCGTGTATCTGTACAAGCCTGATCGCTTTGGTTGCCAGTATATCCCGGCAAATTCGGAATAACTATGGAGAAAAAGATAGAAAAAGATGGCCCGTATTTGTGATAACGATGGGAAGTATCAGCGTGATAGGGGGAGTGTGCATTATTTTTATAAAGATGGGAAATGCTGTTGCTACAACGGGCTTCATTCTGATAGGTCTGGGACTGATATGTTTCAGTATTTTAAGCAAAGTGCTTTTGTTGGCGAAGGTGTGGCGACAATCATTTGCCTTGGCGAACCGCATACCCATTATTCCTGTGATAACGGCATTGTTGTGTCTGTTCTTAGGGGCTTTTCTATTTCAACAGGCAACGATTGATCCTGCTTTTTTTGTTCCTGCGCGGGTATTAGTGGGATTGGGTGGAATTTGTTTCTGTCTGTTTTCAATCGTGAGCATCTTAGAGAGTGGTACGTCCCGAAAGAAGACCCCCTCACCAACTGATAGAGGCATAGAATCCGGGGTGACGGGCATTGATTAGTGTGGGCGAGAAGGTGAGCTCGTGTTTACGGGCAAAGGGACGAGTGAACAGATAACTGCCGACCGTGCCGATTGCCGCTCCTCCCAATACATCCCACCAATCGTGTTTATCGGCATACGTGCGTCCCCAAGCGACATAGGCAGAGAGCAGATAAGCCGGAGTCCCCCATTTCCATCCGTAGCGTCTTTGAATGAAAGAAGCCCCTTGAAAGGCGATGGAGGTATGGGCGGAGGGAAAGGAATGATGGTCGCTGTGATCCGGACGTTCTTTTTTTATGGAATATTTTAAGGCGTAAGTAAGAGCTAAACTGGTTGCACCGGAAAGGACAATTTGTTTGGTTCCTTGATAATCGCCTATCACCAACGAGCCGACAAAGCCCGCTACGGGATTGACAAACATTAATAAATCTGTGGAGGTTTCTATGTTTTTTTTACTTTGTGCCGAGCTGTTTAGGAGGAGGACAACGACAAAGAGGGTGAGCAACAGTGATCTCATACGTTTATAATAAAGGAATAAGTTTGGGAATAAAAATGAGAAGACCAATGATAGCTGCACAAATGGCGAGCAGAAGAACTGCTCCTGCTGCGAGATCTTTGGCTTGTCCGATTAGTTTCTGTTGACCCGGAGAAACGAAATCTGCCAAATGTTCGATGGCGGAATTAATGGCTTCGGCGGCTAATACGCTTCCGATGGCAAATAAGACGGCTATCCATTCCGAAACGGATATTTCTAATACAACACCCGCAATAATGACAATGATGGCGACTGTGGCGTGTATGCGGGCATTGCGTTCTTGTTTGAACAGGAGCGATATGCCGGTAAATGCATATCGAAAACTTCTGATGCTGGTTTTGAATGAAAAGGGTGTGTTTTGCATTTTGTGGCGCGTATCACATCATACTATTTTATCAGTAGTGACCTTTAATAGTGTATCGTTGCTCTCGGTATCTTCGGCTGCAAGGTCCTTCTTGCGTTCATTTGTGACTGGGGTATCAATGATGTTTTCCGCAGTTGGCAGCACACAGTCGGCATCATTCATAATCACCGCGCACGGGATCTTTGCCCAGAATGTGCTTCCTTGCCCAAGGATTGAATCCACGCCTATTGTGCCGTGCCCTGCTTCAACAATGGATTTACTGATCGACAGCCCCAGTCCGTTGCCTTGAATGAAGTCATTGAGCTTTTCGAAACGCTCAAACACGCTATCCACTTTATCTTTGTCGATCCCGATACCGGTGTCTGTCACATAAACTCGAATACCCATATCTATTCGTTCGTAACCGATGGTGATCGAACCTTGCGGGGTGAATTTGATAGCATTGGTTATAAAGTTGGTGGCAACTTGCATCAAACGATTTTTATCCAGGCATACCACACAACTTTTGTATGGACTGTTGCAAATTAATTTGACCTCGGGGCGCATACGGGGCAAAAAGGCTGTATAGAGCTCGTGACACAAATCCACCATATCAAATTCAGCTTCTTTGATATCAATGTATCCTGCATCCATCTTTGATAGGTCTAAAATGTCGTTGATCAGTTTGAGTAAGAGCTCATTATTCATAGATATAATCTTGTTGTACTCGCCTTTATCTTCTGGATCATCTGTGTTGGCAATCAGTTCCGAGAATCCAACGATCGCATTGAGGGGGGTACGGATTTCGTGGCTCATATTAGCCAAAAATTTGGACTTAAATTGATCTGAGCGTTCAGCATTCTCTTTGGCTTTTTTTAATTCGTTCATCGCTTTTATCTTGTCGGTCATATCGTCTAAACGCAAGACTGTACCCTCCAAGTTATTGTTCATATCGTACACCGGAATGGCTGTAAGGTCTATTATTTTCCCCCTTATAAGCGTTCTTTCCTCGTTTATATTTTTCTTCGCGTTAATAGCTTTTGTTATAATACAATCTTCACACGGCGCATCAAGTCCTTTGAAAACTTTGTAGCACACATCTCCTTGACGGAAAGGACTGAAAAATTCAGTCATCAGCCCTGCCGAATTGATATTTTCCCAACGGATCACAAAGTCTGGGGTGATGTATACCAAGCCGCAATTGGCATTATTCATAATCAATTTATTGTATTTATTGATTTTTTGGAAAGCATCTATTGCTGCTTTTGCTCGTTTGTTGCTTTGTTCGAGTTCCAGACGAGCGAAGTGTTCTTTGGTTACATCTTTCTGTGTGCCGGTGATAAAGATTACTTTATTATTTTCGACTACCGATACTTTTCGAGCTTCGTAGTATCGATACCCGCCTGTGATGTTGTCGTCTTTGAAGCGATAAAGCACATCGACCCGTGATTTTTCGCCCCTTGCCATCGAATCAATTATGTTTTGGCAAATAATTGCATCATCAGGGTGCATCATTTTTAGATTATCAGCCATCGTCAGCCCCTTGCCCGCGATCGTATTACCCAGCAAGGTAAAGAATGATTCCTTCGCAACATTATATATCCAAACCGACACTCCGCCTGCATCCATTGCCAAGTTCAGATATTTCTGCGTCTTTTCTAATTCAATCTTTTGGAGTTGATTGATCGAAACATCGCGCCGTGTACCCAATAATTTGACAGTATCGCCTTGTTCGTTTTTGACTGTCGAAACTACTATTTCGTAATAAGTATGAGTGCCATCTACATTGTCGATACCACGAATAATAGTGGAGCCGTCGCCGCCGTTGATGATCAATTTATTTATAAATTGCAAATAGCGTTCTTTGTGTGATGGGTGGATCGAATTGTTCAAAGCATCCTCACTCGATAATTTGCATAATTCATTAAAATGAAATACATTACCTCCATATAGCATTCGTGATTGACGGCTTACCATATCGTATTCCCAAGCCTGAATGTTGCCCGAAACGATGGCCATATCCAACGAATTGCGCATACTCTGCACTTCAAGTTGTTCGACTTTCGAGTTTGTAATATCTTTGTAAGTACCTACGATGTCCTGTACTTGACCCGAATGATCAACGGCGATGGTCAATGAACATTGCACGTAGTGGTATTGCCCTGATTTTTGATCTAAAATACGATGAACTATCGTTTCGGCTGGACTTTCTTTGCTAACCAACCGACGGTAAACATCATTGAAATTTGGAAGATCATCGGGGTGTATTAATGTCATTAAATACTCTTTGGTATAGCCATCTTTGATAAATAGGTCATCGTAAACAGCATAAAAAGTATCATTTTTGATGTTGTAACGCCATACCGAAATTTCGCCTGCTCCGATTGCAAGGCTCAAGTAAAGTCTTGCTTCTTCGAGATCTGTTTGGCGTTGTCTCTGTTCCGAAATATCTGCGATTGTGGTCACAAAATAGTCACCTTTGACACCCGCAGATTGTTTGATGGATGCGATATGATACCACGCCTTCGGCTTGCCTTGTTCGTCGTAACTTGCTGTGTCAAAACTTACACGTTCGCCGGTTTCCATCGCTTGCTGTTGAATTTGATCTTGCAGTTCTTTATTCTGGCTCACATAATTTTCTTTATCATTGCAGCCATAGAAATCACATGCCGCTTGATTCATATATATATAGCCTTGATCGGCTTCAACGTGCCTGATACTGACCCCTGTATCCATACTTCGCATCGCCATCGCCAACACGTAATCCACACATTTGCCACATCCACTGACTCGTTTGTCGTGTGATATACGCAAGAAGTGACACAACATATTGCCGTTTCTTTTCTGCTGCTCGACATAACATAGCGTATGATAACTTGCCCCCTCTATGTCGTTGGTCATGTATTCGAAAAAAAACTCTTCCTTCGATTTTTGAGCATCTTTTACTCGGTCGATTATCATCTGAACCTCTCCTTGGTAGAGTTCTACGGCTTGGCATGTTAGATTGTCAAGATTTAGACCCACAAGTTTTTGGTATGGACAATTAAAAAGAGTCTGTGGCGGAGG
>JAVXFZ010000102.1:0-8178 GCA_036657595.1 Odoribacter sp.
TTTGTCAAACTTTTGACGGATTCTTACCGGAAATATGAAGAAGAAATCAAATAGCAATGAAAGGAAGAATAAATAGTGGAAAATAGGAAGGAATCTTTTGTATTTCAACTTATTGCACGAGTTCACGCTGTGTCCATTGATCGAAATGTTTAAACAATAAAGCAATTGAATGACATTATCACTAATATTTGGCATCCTTTTGAAAAAAAGTTCTAAAATCACCTACCCATTTTTCTCATTATTTAGTCTTATATTAAACATTCCTTTATTTAGGATACTGATATGGAAATGCAAAATGATATAGAAGATTTAATATTAGGACACTTATCCGGGAATTTATTGCCGGAGGAGGAGGGGCGATTGGAAGGTTGGTTGAGCGAGTCGGAGGAACATCGCCAGACTTATGTAGAATATGCTGCGACGTGGAATAGCAGTATCATTGGATATAGACGAAAAATGGGGTTTGATGAGAAGGATTGGCAAAGGGTGGAGAAAAAATATCGAAGTAAAAGACGGCAGCGGATGGTATATTTCTCTCTTTCTGTTGCTGCTTCGTTGCTGCTGATTGTCGGGTTTGGACATTTATTTCTGGCGGAAGAAGTGGTATTGCCTAAAGAGGAAACAATGTCTGATTTGTTGCTTTCCCGAAAGCCTGAAAAAGTGCGGCTGATCCTTTCTTCCGGACGTGAAATTTTTGTCGAACAGCAAATGTCGGCACAGGAGGCTGGAACAACTATTTTGTCCGATTCCTTAGGCTTGTCTTATAAGGCGAAAGCAGACACAGAAAAAGAGCAACAGATTGTTTACAATGAATTGATTATCCCTCGAAGTGGAGAATATCGTTTGATGCTTGCCGATGGAACACGTATTATGCTGAATGCGGAATCAAGTTTACGTTTTCCGGTGAGATTTTCCGGTGATCAACGGGAGGTGTGGCTTTCAGGAGAGGCTTATTTTGAGGTGGCACGGGATGAGAGAAAGCCTTTTATCGTGCATTTGGATAAAGCATCGGTGAAGGTGTTGGGGACAGCGTTTAATGTGATGGCATACCAAAATGAACACCATACGGAGATTACATTAGTGGAGGGACGTGTGGATATTGGTGCCGATGGACGTCACGAATTGTTGTTGCCGGGAAAACAGGTGGTGATAAACAATACCACCTTGCAGATGATCAATCGGGAGGTGGATGTCCAACAATATACCTCTTGGAAGGAGGGGGTGTTGCGTTTCGATGATATGTCGCTTGAACAGTTGATGCATTGTTTGTCGAGATGGTTTGATATTGTATTTGAGTTTCGACAAGAGGAGTTGAAATCCCGTTTGTTTACAGGAGGATTTAAAAAATATGAGAGCATTGAACGGATCTTGATGATGATTCAGGAAACGAATGATGTGAAATTTAGTGTGCAAGATAATAAAGTCATTATTGACAGAAAATAAAACCAATCGGTGTTGGTCGCACCGATTGGCAATAATCTCCCGGTGAGGGGAGTTGAATTAAGAATAACTTAATATGCAAATCTATGGAAAAAAATCGAAAAGATGAGCCTGTAATCACACATTATAGGTTTAGAAAAATTTTCAGGGTAATGAAACTAACATTTTTAATGACAGTGTGCCTGGTCTATGGTCTTTCTGCTGAGGTTTTGTCGCAACAGAAAGTCTCGATGGATTTGGGGCGAACGACGGTAAAAGAGGCATTGGCGGAGTTTCAGAAACAAACCGGTCGGATGGTGATTTACAGTAGTGAGAAACTTCAGACAGCTCATAGGGTGAATGCTACGTTTAAAGATGCCGATGTTGATACTTTTTTTTCAACTATTTTGGCAGAATGTGGTATGTCGTATAGAGAGATAAATGATTATATTTTGATTGTACCCAAACAAGAAGTGACTATTCCACAAGCGAAAGAGCAAGAGATTGTGGGGACGGTGAGCGACGAGAGTGGACATCCGCTTCCCGGTGTTTCTGTTATGATTAAAGGGACAATGGTCGGGGTGGCAACGGATGTGAATGGAAAATTTTTAGTGAAAATACCTGAAATGAAAGATTTGGTGTTGGTGTTTTCTTTTATCGGAATGGAAAAGCAGGAGATTGCTTATAGAGGACAGCAGAATATGAAAGTGGTGTTGAAAGAAATGGCTGCACAAATGGATGAGGTGGTGGTCACCGGTTATCAAACGATCAAGAAAACGAGAATGACCGGTTCTACGGAAACTGTGACTTCTAAGGATATTGTCAATAAGGGTTATACGAGTGTTGAAGAAGTGTTGAAGGGTCAGATGCCGGGAGTGGCAACGATGAGTATATCCGGTCGTCCGGGAGCTCAGGCTCAGATTCGTATACGTGGTATCAATTCTTTGACGGGCGATACGGATCCGATCTGGATTGTCGACGGAATGCCTCTTCAGGGAGATGTGCCGTCGGTTAGTATGGGAGGTACGGAATTTCAGGAATCCGTTTTAACCAGCGGTATCGGTAATATTCCTCCTGATGATATTGAAAGTATTACGGTTTTGAAAGATGCTGCGGCAACGGGTCTTTACGGTTCGCGGGCTGCTAATGGGGTGATTGTGGTGACGACGAAACGCGGTAGTGTTGGTAAATCGTATATCAATGTTCAGGCTTCTTATGCGATTACAGCCGCTCCTACCAATCGGTTGGAGATGATGAATACGCGCGAAAAAATTGATTTTGAACGGAGTATATACGAAGATTTTCCGGGTATAAATTTAGGGGGACGTGTTCAGCAATTGTTGCGTAAAGCGGATAATGGGGTGATCAGTCGAAGTGCAGCGGAGCAGGAAATGGCTCGATTGAGTCAGATTAATACGAATTGGTTTGACGAGATTTTCCGTAGAGGAGAGACTCAAAATCACAGTGTCACTCTTTCCGGTGGTTCTGAAACGACTCAATATTATGCCAATCTTTCTTATTTGAGCGAAAAGGGAGTGATGCCCAATAATAAGTATGAAACGATAGGTGCGAATTTGAAATTGACACACGATTTTAACAAACGATTGCGAATTCTTTTTGATGTCAGAACGTCTTTGAGGAATGACCGTAGTACGGCATCCAGCGTTAATCCATTGAATTATGCAACCTTTGCTAATCCTTACGAACGCCCTTATGATGAGAACGGGAATTGGGAATATGATCGTAGTTATTCCTCTGAGTTGAGTACGGTTAGGGACGGTTATAAATATGATTTTAATATTCTGAAGGATTTGAATGAAAATACGAATAAAAGTCGCTATTTGAGTAATCAGTTGAATTTAAAACTTGAATATAAGATTATTGACGGATTGATGTATTCTATTATGGGGACGCTGTCAAATTCGAATACACATTCGATGGCGGAAGTGGTGCCCGGTTCTTATACGTCAAAAGCAAATTCGTGGGTGAATGGTATTTATGCAGAAGGAGAAACGCCTGATTATTTAAATAATGGTAAACTCTCGGAATCTACTTCTCGTTCTCAGGGATGGACGATCCGTAATCAGGTTGAATTTGCACGGGGTTTTTCTGACGGTGATCACTATATCAATGCGTTTGTCGGTCAGGAAGTTTCCTCGCAAAAAGGGTATAGTTTCTCAAGTATGATTCCTGAATGGAATCCTGTTTATGGTACAGGGTCGTATCCTGAATTGAATGGGATTGAGATTAATTCAAAGATGAATTTGAGTAGTTTCGGTTCGCACAGAGAAACGCAAGATCGGAGTGTGTCGTTTTTTGCTAATGCTTCTTATAGTTTTAAAGATCGTTATGTTGTTTCGGGCACGGCACGTTTGGATGGTGCGGATATTATCGGGACTGCCAATCGTTTTTCTCCGCTTTGGAATGTTGGTTTGAAATGGAATTTGCACAATGAGTCTTTTATGGCAGGTGTTGATTTTGTGAATCAATTTTCTATTCGAGGTTCTTATGGTTTTACGGGAAGTATTGACCGTAATGCTTTGCCCTTCTCTTTATTGAGAAAGTATAGCAATAATTATACGTATGATGATATAAAATTGATGGATGAATATCAGCCGGCAAATCCTTCTATTAAGTGGCAACGCAAAGAGGATCGAAATATCGGATTGGATTTTTCGATTTTGAATAATCGGGTGAATTTTACGATGAATTATTATAATAATGATACCCGGAATTTGTTGGATACTAAAAATGTGAATCTGTCTTCCGGTCGTCCGAAGATTACAGCCAATGTCGCTTCGTTACGAAATTCAGGCTGGGAGTTTTCTTTGAGGACGTTGAATGTCAGTACGGATGATTTTAGTTGGACGACTTCGTTTAATTTTACGACGAATAAAAATGTGGTGACTGAAACGTTTTATAAAAAAATAGATGATGTCCCTGCAAATGTCAATTCAACGATGGAAGATATGTATAATTTGTATATAGAGGGTGAATCGGTGAAATCGTTCTATGGTTTTAAATATGCAGGAGTGGATCCGGCTACGGGCGGTGCATTGGCTTATGTAGACGGTTTCGACAAGGAGGGAAATCGGATGGGGAGTTTGTATCACGATGGACGTTATGTGGTGAATATGGACGGCGATGTGACGGGGGCTGAAAAATTGAATGCCCGTGTTTATCTCGGAGAGAGTTATCCTCCCTATACCGGTGGTTTCAGTACTTCGTTTACTTATAAGCGGATCAGTCTTTCTACTAATTTTACTTATATGGGAGGACATTTCATCCGTTCTTTTCAATCGTATACTTCAGGAGGGAATGTTAATGCAACGGCTCAGAATGTGTTGGCTATTGAAGCCAATCGTTGGAGAAAACCGGGTGATATGACTGATATTCCTAAGTATATAGCCAGTCGTTCTTCTTATTTATATGATATATATGATTTCAGGTATGAAAAGGGCGATTTTTTAAAGTGTAATAATGTTTCGTTGGGGTATAATTTTGCACCGAAGTTTTGTTCTAAGTTGTCTATTACCCGTGCCCGATTGAATTTTAATATGTCAAATTTATTTACATTGACTAAATATCGTGGTATTGATCCTGAAAATATGGGAGCTTTTGGGTATCCGAGTGCAAAGAGATATAATTTTTCACTTTCTATCGGTATTTAAGTATAGGCATTGTTTGTTAAAGTTATAAAAGTAAATGGTTATGAAAAAAATATGGATACTCGGTTTCTCGCTGATGATGTTATTGAGTTCGTGTGAGAAATTTTTGAATATGCCTCCTAAGAATGTAAAAGTCGTTTATACGACTCAGGATGTGAAGGAGGCGATGAGTCTGTTTTTGTTTGCAACAACAAAATCTAATGCTGGAACAGGAACGGCAGGTTCTACTTGGAATATTGTTTATTTCAGCGGTGGACGGATTCAATTTCCTTTTTCGAGGTATATTAATGTTTCGACAACGATGTATACGGATGATATGGAGATGGTGAAATTTGTTGATGAATCGAATGCGGAAGCCCGTCGTGGAGGACAACCTTGGACGAAGGAGTATAATGAGAATAAGAAATGGGAGGGGTATTTGTTTTCTGCCGCTTTGTGGAAGTCTGCTTATACTTCTGTCGGTTATTTGAATATGGTGTTGACAGATCTTAAGAATGTGCCGGATTATGATAAAATCGAATATGAACGGATTGCAGGTGAGGCACGGGTGATTCGGGCATATTATCTGTTGAAATTGAATCAGTTGTTTGCACCTTATGATAAGAATGATTTTGGTATTCCGATGAATTTGGATTCGGACGTGATCGGAGGCGGTGCACGTTGGAAACAAACAGCTATTTATGAGAAGTTGATTGGCGAATTGAAGGAGGTGCTTCAATATGAGACTCTTCCGAAGGATTCGTGGAATATTTTTTATAATAAAAAGGTGATTTACGGAATTCTTGCACAGACTTATCAGTTTAAAGCAGGTTCTTGTGCCAAGGAAGCGGACGATTGGAGTAATGCCGAATATTATGCGAAGTTGGCAAGAGATGGAAATAGGGTGGAGAATACGGTGGATGAGCAGGCAGAATTGGTTTATGTGCCGGAGGATTATCTTGTGAATAAACCTCACCCCTTTGCTTTGTTGAGAATTGCTCTTTTAGGAGATGGTTTTAATGGATACTCTCCTTGGGGACGACCGTCTAAGCCTCAGCAATCGGTGAATGATGAGTTGTTTAGTATGTATGATGCTACCGATATTCGAGTGCCGGTTTATTTCAAAAAGGTCAACAATATTCCTTATTTTGTTAAATTACAGAGTTCCGGATCTGTCGATGATTGTAATGAGTCGCATCTTCTTTTCCGGATGTCGGATCTGTTGTTGATTGAAGCGGAAGCAATGGCACGTCAGGGGAAAGCGGAAGCACTGAAATTGCTCAATGAATTTAAGAGTAGTAAGATTCCCGGTTATGCCGGCTTTCAGGGAGGAGAGAATGGAGTGTTGGAGGAGATTTTAAAAGAACGCCGGAAAGAGTTTGTGTTGGAAGAGCAGATGCGTTGGTTGGATATGAAACGATTGGGTGTTGCAATTAGCCGTGATGCGATGGACGAAGAAACAAATGCAGTGAGAACTTATACTTTGGATGCAAATGATTATCGTTATGCTCTTCCGATCCCAACCGATTTGGAGTTGATGCATAATAATATTCCTCAAAATCCGGGTTGGAAGCGTTGATGTTGCAGATTAGTCTATAATGGTTATATTTAAAAGAAAAAATATGAGAACAATCTTACAATATTTACTGGTAATCTTGCTTTTTTGCTCTTGTGCAAAGGAGGAAAGTGTTATTTTTGATTTACGTGCCAGCGTGGATGATATTTCAAGAATAGAGCTTCGAGCTGATCATAAAACTTTGTTGCCGAACGGTATGGCAAAGATGGAGTTTTACACTTTTGTGTATGGGACGAAAGAGGTGGTGAGTTATAATAAGACGGAGGAGGATGTATATTTTACGGATACGGTGAAAATTGAATATTTGATACCAAACGATCAGTTGCCGAGTGATTATATAAAAGTTTACGATCCGTCGGGAAAAGAGTTGACTGACAATGTTTATTCCACAACGACGGAAAAGGCAGGGACTGTTTTGGAGTTTTACGCTAAAGGCGGGGCGATTGAGAGTAATCGTTTGCCGATCACTGTTCGTCCTTTACCGGATGAGAGTTATGAGGAGTTGGTTGTGCCGGTTGTTTTCCATTTATTGATTCCACCGGCTACTTCCGGTCCGTCGTATGATATTACGAGCGAATATTTGGAACAGACGTTGCAACGGATGAATGATATTTTCAACCGTCGTATGACTGCAGATCCTAATGGTGGAAATGTGAAAGTGACTTTTAAATTGGCGGAATATGATAAGGCGGGAATCAGGCTTCAGGAAAAAGGAAAGAATGTGGTTAAACTTTCTGCTTCAAATATAAAGCAGATTGATTCTTGGGCAGAGGATAATGATGATGATTTGACGATTGCTTATGATAAGTTTATTATTAAGAATTGGCGGTCTTGTCTGTGGAATCCGGAACAATATTTGAATATTTGGTTGACCAAATATGTGTCCAGAGGAAGTGAAACATCGGATTATTATTCTTATAGAGCGGAGTTCCCAACTGTTATGCACTCTGCTTATGATCTGAAATCTATCCCCGGTTTAAAGGTGGTGACGAAGGATGTTTTTACGCTGAATGATGTGGAAAGTAGCTTTGAAATAGGAGTGATGGTTAATTATATGGCTTTCTTGAATCCGCAAACGCAGGGAAGTAATGAATTTAGTTTGGCTACCGCATTGGGTAAGTATTATGGTCTGTTTTTGACGCAATGTGATAAATATAAGAATTTGAATAGTGATGGTGACAATGATTATTGTGCAGATACCTATAATTTTGATTATGGTTATTATCCCTCTGTTTTTAAAGCGAATAATTTGGATGGTCAACCGGAGAATGATCCTACCCGTCCCAAGGAATGGTTCACTTCTTTTGGGGTGATGGATCGTTATAGCCGCAAGAGTTCTGTGAGTGCCGATCAGGCAAGCCGGATGCGTAAGGTGATGTTGCAGTGTCCCTCTCGCTGGTGTTATAAATCTCAGTTCGCGTTTACCGGAAAGAAGTAAATGTATATTCTCCCGTTGTGGAGAGTGTGATCGTTGGTTGAATGATCACTTGTTTGAAAAAATTAGCTACTTTTGTGAAAGAAGTAGCTAATTTTTTT
>JAVXFZ010000103.1:0-8130 GCA_036657595.1 Odoribacter sp.
GATTAATTGTGATTATTTATTTGTTTTTAATCATAAAAAGACTAATTTGGAGGCGTCAAATTATAATGAGGGCATAAGAATTGTATGTAGACTCGTCAGTTACTGATTAAAGCGTAAAGAAGGATAAAGATGTAGAAACATTCAAAACTATATTCAAATATGGAAAACAAATTAGATGTCTTGACTAAAAAGCTGTATGATGAGGGGATTGATAAGGCGAGTTTGGAGGCTGAAAGGATGATCTCCCAAGCAAAAGCAGAGGCAGCAAAAGTATTAGCGGATGCAGCAATGCAGGCAAAAGAGATAAAAGCTGAGGCGGTTGCTGAGGTTGAAAATTTGAAAAAGAAAGCCGAATCGGAAATGGCGTTGAGTGCTCGACAGGCTGTTACTGCTTTGAAACAAGCCGTTACAGGATTGGTTAGCGGGCAAGTGGCAGGGAGTATGGCTGAAATAGGATTTGAAGACAAAACGTTTGTAAGAGAGTTATTGGTTTCTATTGTAAAGAAATGGGATGTTGCTTCCGGAAATCTTAATTTAGAGATTTTGTTGGAGGAAAATGAAAAAAAGCAATTTGAAGATTTTGTTTGTACAAAATACAAAGAATTGCTTGATAAAGGATTACAAGTGAAAGTGGGAGAATTGAAGGATGTATTTGTCATACAGCCTAAAAACGGAGGATATCAGATTGCTTTTTCTGAAAAATTGTTTGAAGCTTTCTTTGATCAATATATCCGGAGTTTTACGAAATCATTGCTTTATAAGTAACATCGGATATAATGAGTTATACAGCTTTCATTGCAGGTTTACCGGAAATTTCGTGGGATGATCGAAAGTTATCGCTGACACTTTATGATTTTAGGGAACAGTCAAAAGATTATATATCCGGTAAAGATAGTAAATTACTGGATTTATTTTTTCTGCCGAATGATCATATTCAACTCTTGCGTCTGTTGGATAAGAAGGAGCCTAATTCAAATCTTCAGACTGTTTTTCCGGTGAAATTTCTGGAAGAGGAGATCGTAGATCCCGATAAAGAATTACCCTCTTATCTGTGTGAATTTATTCGTGATTTTAAAGAGGAACATTTGAAGCAGGAAATGACTCCTGAAAATGTGCTCAGTTGGATGTATTACGACTATATGATGGCATCCGATAATCGCCTGGTCAGTCGATATGCTGAATTTTCGATGAATTTGAAAAATCTGATTACGGCGTTGAATTGTCGAAAGTATGACAGGGATATAGCGAGAGAAGTGATTGGAAACAATGATTTCGCGATAGCTTTACGTACCTCCAATTCGAAAGATTTCGGTTTGGCGATGGATTATCCCTATGTGGATAAGGTCATCTCACTGATCGAGAATAACAATTTGGTGGAACGAGAACGGGGCATTGATTTGATTATCTGGCGTTTCTTGGATGATGAAATTCTGTTTGAATATTTTTCGATTGAGCGGGTAATCAGTTTTATGCTGAAATTAATGATTGTTGAACGTTGGAGTCGGATGACTTCTGAATCCGGACGAAAGGTGTTTATGGAAATGATAGATGAATTTCGTCGGAGTTTCCAATTTGAAGAACAATTTAAATAATTCAAAATTTGAAAATTGAAACAGTTGAAAAGAAAATACTGATTTTAAATTTTCGGATTTTCAAATTCATAAATTTTAATTATGACTAAAACACAAGGAAAAGTTTATAGTATTATTTCCAACCTTGTATTGGTGAAAGTCGAGGGACCTGTTTCTCAAAATGAGATTTGCTTTATTAAAGAAGGTGCCCAAAAACTGATGGCTGAAGTGATTAAAGTCATTGGAGATATTGCGTATGTGCAGGTGTTTGAAAGTACGCGTGGATTGAAGCCCGGTACTCCTGTGGAATTTGAAAACCACATGCTTGAAGTGAGCCTCGGACCCGGTCTGTTGTCTAAAAATTTCGATGGTTTGCAGAATGACTTGGATAAAATGACCGGCATTTTCCTGAAAAGAGGGGAATATACAAATCCATTGGAAAATGATAAGAAATGGCATTTCACTCCCTTGGCTAAAGCCGGTGATTCGGTGAAGGCTGCTGATTGGTTGGGTAATGTGAAAGAGAATTGGTTGGATCATAAAATTATGGTGCCTTTTAAAATGCAGGGAGAATATACAGTTGTTTCTTTGGCATCTGAAGGCGAATATACGATTTTGGATACAGTTGCTGTATTGAAAGATAAAACAGGCAAAGAGTATTCAATTACAATGGTGCAGAAATGGCCGGTGAAAACGCCTATTCGTAATTATGTGGATAAACCTCGTCCTTTCCGACAAATGGAAACAGGCGTACGGGTTATTGACACAATGAATCCGATGCTTGAAGGAGGTACCGGATTTATTCCCGGTCCGTTTGGTACGGGAAAAACCGTTTTGCAGCACGCTTTAGCACGTTTTGCGGACGCCGATGTGATTATTATGGCGGCTTGTGGAGAACGTGCGAATGAGGTGGTGGAGATTTTTACTGAATTTCCTGAATTGCAAGATCCACGTTCCGGTCGGTCGCTGTATGAGCGGACAATGATTATTGCCAATACTTCTAATATGCCGGTTGCTGCCCGTGAGGCTTCTGTATATACGGCAATGACAATGGGGGAATATTATCGGGCAATGGGGATGAAGGTGTTGTTGCTTGCAGATTCTACTTCCCGTTGGGCACAGGCTTTGCGTGAAATGTCAAACAGAATGGAAGAGTTACCGGGACAGGATGCTTTCCCGATGGACTTGTCGGCGATTATTTCTAATTTCTATGCGCGTGCCGGGATGGTGTATTTAAATAATGGGAAAACCGGTTCCGTCACTTTTATCGGCACGGTATCGCCTGCCGGTGGTAACTTGAAAGAACCGGTTACGGAATCAACGAAAAAAGTGGCTCGTTGCTTTTATGCTTTGTCACAGGGACGTGCCGATTCAAAGCGTTATCCCGCTATTGATACGCTTGAATCTTATTCTAAATATTTGGAATATCCTGAATTTATTGAATATGCAAAGAATAATCTTTCCACTACTTGGATTGCTGATGTGAACGAAGCTCGCAATATGTTAGTGAGAGGACGGGAAACTGCTGAGCAAATTGATATTTTGGGGGATGATGGTGTTCCATTAGATTATCACGTGATTTTTTGGAAATCTGAATTGATAGATTTTGTGATTTTGCAGCAGGATGCTTTCGATAATATTGATGGGTCTACTTCTATGGAACGCCAACAATATATGTTGAATAGGGTATTGGAAATTGTGCGTTCTGATTTTGACTTTGAATCTTTTGATGAGATCAATCCTTATTTTAAGAGAATCATCAATGGCTTTAAACAGATGAACTATGCGGAATTTCAGTCCGATTCTTTCAAACAAAATGAGGCTGAAGTGAGGGATATCATCAATGAAAGAAAGAAGTGAGAGATGGAAGATTCCCACCGTTAATGGAGGGGACGCTTTTATAAACTACTTGAAACGAGGGAGTTGAAATTTAAAATGTTGTAATAATTCTTTGATATTATTTAATATGACAACAGCTTTTCAAAAAGTATATACAAAGATCACACAGATCACAAAAGCCACTTGCTCGTTGAAAGCCGAGGGAGTGGGAAATGATGAGTTGGCTATTGTGTACGGTCGACTGGCACAGGTGGTGAAAATTTGGGGAGAAGACATTACTTTACAAGTGTTCTCCGGTACGGAAGGTATTCCGACGAATGCGGAGGTTACTTTTCTGGGGAAAGCACCTACGTTAAAAGTAGGTGAAGACCTATGTGGACGTTTTTTTAACGCTTTCGGCGAGCCTATTGATGGGGGACCGGCAATAGATGGTGAAGAACGTGAAATCGGAGGTCCTTCGGTGAACCCGGTACGTCGTAAACAACCGTCAGAGTTGATTGCAACAGGTATTGCAGGCATTGACTTGAATAATACGTTAGTTTCCGGTCAGAAAATTCCGTTTTTTGCGGATCCGGATCAACCGTATAATCAGGTGATGGCTAACGTGGCATTGCGTGCTCAAACCGACCGTATTATTCTGGGAGGAATGGGATTAACCAATGACGATTATCTTTATTTTAAAAATCTGTTTGATAATGCCGGTGTATTAGACCGAATTGTTAGTTTTGTAAATACAACGGAGGCGCCTCCTGTTGAACGTTTATTGGTGCCCGATATGGCTTTGACGGCGGCAGAATATTTTGCGGTAGATAAAAATGAGAAAGTCTTGGTATTGCTGACAGATATGACACTTTATGCGGATGCGCTGAGTATTGTATCTAACCGAATGGATCAGATTCCTTCAAAAGATTCTATGCCCGGTTCGCTTTATTCTGATTTGGCAAAAATATATGAAAAATCTGTGCAATTTCCACAAGGAGGTTCGATTACGATTATTGCCGTGACGACTTTGTCGGGCGGTGATATTACTCACGCAATTCCTGATAATACGGGTTATATCACGGAAGGACAGTTGTTCTTGAGAAAAGATACTGAAATTGGTAAGGTGATTGTTGATCCTTTCAGAAGTTTGTCACGTCTGAAACAGTTGGTGATCGGTAAAAAAACCCGAAAAGATCATCCTCAGGTGATGAATGCCGCGATTCGTTTATATGCTGATGCTGCTAATGCTCGTACAAAATTGGAAAATGGATTCGATTTGACGGACTATGATAAACGAACCTTGGAATTTGCGAAAGATTATTCAAATGAATTGCTGGCAATTGATGTAAATATTAGCATTACTCAGATGTTGGATGCTGCCTGGATTTTATTCCGGAAATATTTTACCAAAGCAGAATTGGGTATAAAGAAAGAAATTGTTGATGAATTTGGCGGCTATGAATAGTTGCTGCAATGTTACAAATGATGGACTGAAAGTCATTTTTACTCCATTATGAAATGTACAACTTGTAACCTGCAAATTTGTAACTAAAGAATATGATTAAATTTCAATACAATAAAACCTCTTTGCAAGGTCTTGATAAGCAACTTAAAATGCGTGTTCGTGCTTTGCCGACCATAAAGAACAAAGAGTCGGCATTGCGATCGGAAGTCAAAAAGGCAAAAGAAGTTGCGGATGAATTCGATGGAAAATTGAACACTACTCTCAATTCTATACAGGAGATGCTTCAACTCTATGATGAATATTCACCTGATATATTGATGGTGAAAGATGTGAAAATGTCTGTGAAGAAGATCGCTGGAGTGAAAACACCCGTATTAGATCAGGTGGAGTATGAGGTCAAAGATTTTAGTCTATTCAATGCGCCCGGATGGTTTTTGGATGGTATTCAGTATGTGAAAGAAATCGTGAATATTGCTTTGGAAAGAGAGCTTTATATGCGTAAAATGGAATTATTGGATAGGGCTCGAAAAAAAACGACTCAAAAGGTTAATCTGTACGAAAAAGTGCAGATACCTGGTTTTCAGGAAGCTATCCGAAAAATTAAGCGGTTCTTGGAAGATGAAGAAAATCTTTCTAAGTCGGCGCAGAAAATCGTAAAAACCCGTAAAGCGATGGAGGCAGAATTATGATTGTACAGATGACAAAATTATCCCTGCTGATATTCCATAAAGATTATCAGGCATTTCTCGAAGAACTTCGGGGAAAGGGGGTGGTTCATATCCACGAAAATAAAAAATGCTCTGCGGAAGATGAAGAATTGAAGCAAAAAGTTTTGATCGTGAAACGAATTGGCGGAATGATCAAATTGCTGGAAAAGAATCTTTCTGAAGATCAGGAAGGTTTTAGGGATTTGATAGGAAGATGGGAAAAAACGGTGACTCCTAATGAGAAATTGGCATTTTATCACGAATTATTTAAGGAGCAGAGTGCCGAAAGTGAACTGTCTGAAATCACCGAATTGGATTTGCTGATATATCTTGAAAATCAATATAAACAGATTGATTCTATGGATCAACAAATCCTCTCCTTGGAAAAAGAGGGTGCTGTCTATGAACCGTGGGGCTATTTTCCAAAAGAACGTATAGATGAACTGCAAAATGCAGGTTGGGATTTGCATTTTTTTACCGTACCTGATCGGAAATATCTGACAGATTGGGAGGAACGCTACAATGCTTTTGTCGTGAATGAGGAAAAAGGGCAAAAATATTTTGTAACTGTGATGCCTGTCAATGAAAAAATTGAGTTGGAAGCGGATACGGTGTCCTTTCCTCAAATGAATAGGGAAGAAATTGAACAAGAGATTGAAAGTTTAAAGGAGGGAAAAAAGGAGAAACAGACAAATATAGCCCGTGTAGCCGCTTTTTCTATTGATTATTTGAAGGAATTTCGTACTCGCTTATTTGAAGATACAGATAAATTGAAGGTACAAGATGCCTCTTCTGTCTTGATGGAAGATAAAGTAATTGCCTTAGAAGGTTGGATACCTAATCCGATTGTAGCAGAAACCGATCGTTGGTTGGCTGATAAAGAAGTTTTTTATGAATTATCTACTCCCTGTGTTGAAGATAATCCACCTATTCTCTTGAAAAATAATAAATTCGCAAAATTATTTGAGTTTATTGGAGAACTTTATTCTTTGCCTAATTACCGAGAAATTGATATGACTCCTTTCTTTGCACCTTTCTTCTTGCTCTTTTTCGGTTTTTGTTTGGGCGATGCGGGATATGGATTGTTGATATTGTTGGCGGTATCGATTTATAAGATCAAAGCAAAACAAGCATTGAAACCGATACTATCATTGGCTCAATGGTTGGGTGGGGCAACCGTTATTATGGGAATTGTCAGTGGAACATTCTTTGGAATTCCTTTGCTCGAAGTGCAAATACCCTGGGTAGTTCAGTTTCGGGGCATAATGTTGGATTCAAAGCAACTATTTAATCTGGCATTGATTATTGGAATTGTTCAGATTATTTTTGGAATGATTCTAAAAGTGGTTAATCTTTGGAAACAATATGGTTATCCGGCGGCTCTCTCAACAATTGGATGGTTAGTTATGATATTGGGGGAGGGATGTTGCTATGTGCTTTCAATGAAAGGATACGATATGAAGATTCCAATGTATGTAATCGGAGGTGTTGCTGGATTGTTTATTTTTATCTTTAATAATATCCGTCGAAACGTATTTATTAATATTGGAGCAGGATTATGGGATTCATATAATATGTTGACTGGATTGTTGGGTGATACCTTATCTTATATACGTTTATTTGCTTTGGGCATTTCAAGTTCCGTATTGGGATTGGTATTTAACGATCTGGCAATGAATATGAGTGGAGATATTCCCGGTGTGAAACAATTATTGATGCTGATCATTCTTGTATTTGGACACAGTGTGAATCTCTTTATGGCAGGTTTGGGCTCTTTTGTTCATCCGATGCGTCTGACTTTTGTAGAATTTTATAAAAACTCAGGCTTTGAAGGGGGGGGGAAGAAATACAAACCTTTTAAGAAAAGAATAAATTAGGTGAAGTCAAATATTGCTGTCACATTTTAAAGCTTTAAATAGCTTATTTTAAGTAATCTATGAGAAAAATAAGTCAATAAACTTAAGAAAACAAATAATTTCAATTTACATTTAAATTAAGAAAACTATGGAACCAATTATTTTAGCGTATATCGGAGTCGGTTTAATTCTAGGATTGTCCGGTATAGGTAGTGCTTATGGAGTAACTATTGGAGGTAATGCAACACTGGGTGCTTTAAAGAAAAATGATGAAGCTTTTGGTAATTATATGGTGTTGTGTGCTCTTCCCGGTACGCAGGGGCTATATGGCTTTCTTGGCTTCTTCCTTTTGCAGGGGGTATTGACACCCGCAATTACTTGGTTGCAGGCTGCAGCTGTATTTGGTGTCGGGCTTGGACTGGGCTTTGTATGCCTTTTCTCTGCGATTCGGCAGGGGCAGGTATGTGCTAACGGAATCATTGGTATCGGTGCAGGTTATGATGTATTCGGAAAAACATTGATATTGGCGGTATTTCCGGAATTATACGCTATTGTTGCTGTTGCTGCTACATTTATGATTAGTACAGCCATTGTCGGATAACGAGATTGTATTGTATATAAGGAGAGGTGTCAAAGTGTAATTTTGACACCTCTCCTTTTTATATGAGTGATTGGATATTCATATTTCTGGAAAATGGCTCGTTTAATTA